>JBBRQR010000216.1:0-5178 GCA_038226115.1 Sphingomonadales bacterium
CACCGCTTGCTGATCGTAGAAGGCGTCGATCAGCTTGAGCGCGGCGACCGGGGCCTGACAGCGGACAAGGAGCGACGGCGCGAAATCGACGCCATTAAGCAGGAACGGGCGATATTCGTAACTGACCTTGCCGGTCGCGATGTATTTGGCGCGCAGTTCGGGAACGCCTTCGTGCGCGAATGCAGAACAGTGCGAGCAGGTCAACGAGCCGAACTCGAGCAGCTTGATCTTGGCATCGGGATTGCCCTGACGGAATCCGCCCTGCGGGGTCGCGACGACGGTATCGAGCCAATTCGCCGCGGCGGGTGCGCTACCCGGCGCGGTTGCAGCGATCGCGGGGGTCGGCGTGGCCGCTGTGTTCGCGCCCTTGTCGCACCCGGCAAGCGTCAAGCCGCCGACGACGGTGGTTATAGCGATGATGGTCTTGAACGACATTGCGGCAAGTTCCTGTTCGTGACGACGCGCCGACTTTAACGGGGACGGACGGTGTCCGTCAAAGTGTGGCGCCACCGCGTAACTAAAGCGCCAGCGCGGCGTCGAGTTTGGGTTGGAGCGCTGCCCAGTCATAGACGTCGACGACGGTTTTGCCGTTGATGACGAAGGTCGGAACGGCGGTCAGGCCATAGTTCTTGTTGGCGTCGTCGCGGACCGCGTTGAGCTTGGCGATTCCCTTGGCATCACTGAGGCAGGCGGTGAATTGCGCCGGCGCCATCCCGCGCGTCCGCATGACTTTGTCCAGCCCGCCATATTGGGCAAAGGCTGCGATCTGCGCTTGCTGCGGCAAGGCGGAAAACTTCTTCTGGACATCGTCCGGAACTGGCTTGGTGAACGGCGCAGTCCACGTCGCCTGCGTCGCGTAAAAGGCCTCGATCAGCGCCAGCGCGGCGGGCGGCGACTGGCACTCGACCAGCAGCGACGGCGCGAAGTCGACGCCGTTGAGCAGGAACGGTCGGTATTCATAGCTGACCTTGCCGGTCGCAACGTACTTTGCGCGGAGGATCGGGACATGCTCCCGCGCGAAGGCGGCGCAATGCGGGCACGTCAGCGAGCCGAACTCGAGCAGCTTCACCTTGGCGGCGGGATTGCCCTGACGAAAGCCGCCCGCCGGGGTTGCGACGACGACCGACAGCCAATCGGCGCGTGCCGGTAACGCAACCGCGTGCTTCTTAACTGGCCCTGCGTTCGCCGACACCCCGAGGGCGGCGGCGGCAATCAGGGTGATGGCGGCGTCACGAAAGGTCATGTCCAACTCCTTCGATGGTGCCGCCCAACACTGGGTAGCACACAGCAATCAATCGAGGTTTAACGGATACGCGGCAGCCCAGTCGTCACCGACAGCGCGCGGGCGAGCGATTCGAGACTGGCGCGCAGATCGGGATCGGCAACCGCGCGCAGGGTCGATTCGGTTTCCGCCGCGAGCGGCTGGGCAACCGGCATCACCCGGCGCTGAACCGTCGGCAGATCGCCGTGGCGCAGCGCGAGACGGGCGACGGCAGCATAGCCGAAGAAGCGGTTGATCCGTTCGATGACCTGTGGCTCGACGTGCTTAAGCATCGGCGCAAAGCTGCCGGTAACGACGATCTTGAGCGTCCCGCCCGCCTTCTTGCCGACCGGAAAGCTGATTGCTTCAGGCGTCGAATAGCGCGCGTATTGCTCGCCGACGATCTCGCCCCAGCGTGCGACGATGGCATTCTGCGTAAAGCCGAAGCGGCGGAATGCCTTGTCGCCGGCAGCGGGAATCAGCTCGGCGACCGAACGCGCGCCCCGTCCGCTGCGGCGCGGCGCATCGGCCATGCTCGTGGCTTGTCGGGTCGTGGGCTTCGAGTCGTCGGGCATGACGCGGCTATGCCACACCGCGCGGGTCCGCCATAGGCGATCGATGGCCAGCGATGTCTCCGCCCGACTGCTCGCATGGTACGACGCCAACGCCCGCGCGCTCGTGTGGCGCAGCCCGCCGGGGACGCCGCCGCCCGATCCTTACCGCGTCTGGCTGAGCGAGATCATGCTCCAGCAGACCGGCACGGCGACCGTTGCGCCATACTTTGCGCGCTTCCTCGCGACATGGCCGACCGTCGCCGACCTTGCTGCCGCCGACGACGGCGCCCTGATGCAAGCGTGGGCGGGGCTCGGCTATTACGCCCGCGCGCGCAACCTGCTCGCCGCCGCTCGCGCTGTCGTCGCCACCGGCTGGCCGCGTGACGAGGCGGGGTTGCGCGGGCTGCCCGGGGTCGGCGCGTACACCGCCGCCGCCATCGCCGCGATCGCGTTCGGTCAGCGCGCAGTCGTCGTCGACGGCAATGTCGAGCGCGTCGTCGCGCGGTTGTTCGCGGTCGAGACGCCGCTGCCGACGGCGCGGCGGGCGCTGTACGTACTGGCCGACACCCTCACCCCCGCCGCGCGGGCGGGCGACCATGCCCAGGCGATGATGGACCTTGGCGCGACGGTCTGTACGCCGCGCGCGCCAAAGTGCGGCGTGTGCCCGATCGCGTCGGCCTGTGCCGCACGCGCACTCGGGAAGCCCGAAGCCTTCCCGGTCAAAGTTGCGAAGGTCGTGCGCCCGATCCGCGTCGGGACGGCATACTGGATCGAGGTCGACGGCTGGGTGCTGCTCGAACGCCGGCCACCGCGCGGACTGCTCGGCGGGATGCTGGGGTTGCCGGGGACGGCGTGGGTTGAGCAACCGGCCACGCCTCTCACCAGCCAGCCCGGCGAAGTCAGCGACAATAGAGGGGGTCTGGTGTTCACTCCCCTCCCCACCGCCATCCGCCACGTCTTCACCCACTTCGAACTGCGGTTGACCGTTGCCACCGCCACCCCGCCGAAGCGCCCCGACCTGCCCGGCGAGTGGCACGATGTCGCGACGCTGACCGGGCTGCCAACACTGTTCGCCCGCGCGACGGCGGCGGTGTTGCACGCGCGGGCCGATGCTGCTTTGTCGCCCGCATTCGCTCTGGAGACTGCTACATGACCGACTGGTTCGCCACGACCGCACCGGCGGTCGGCTTCACTGGCAATTTGCTCGACCGCGCCGATGCGATGCGGAAGGACGACGCGGCGATGGTCATGGCGCGCGCCGACCGGTCGGCGCGCTGGCTCATCCTCGACGACCTGCGCCCGGTGGTCGAGGAAGACGACGCGCTGCGCTGGTTCACCCGCGACGACGTGCCCGCCGACGGCCTGAGCGTGTTCCTCGGCCTCGCCGACGGCAGCCCCCGCTTTGCCATCGCTGCAACCGGCATGGGGCGCACCGGCGATCCACGCGGCGTCGGTGCAACGCTGGCGGCGAGCGCGCGCCCCGGCGACGCGGCGATCTTTGCCCACGCCCGCTCGCTCCTCGACTGGCACGCGCGGCACCGCTTCTGCGCCAATTGCGGCGCGCCGACGACGGTCGCCAAGGCGGGGTACGAGCGTGTCTGCGGGGCGTGCGACGCCCACCACTTCCCGCGCACCGACCCCGTCGTCATCATGCTCGCGCTCCTCGATGTCGACGGCGAGCCGCACGCGCTGGTCGGGCGGCAACCGCGCTTCCCGCGCCGCTTCTTCTCGGCGCTGGCGGGCTTCGTCGAACCCGGCGAAAGCCTCGAGGAAGCCGTCCGCCGCGAACTGTTCGAGGAGGCCGGCATCACCACGACCCGCGTTCGCTACATCGCCAGCCAGCCATGGCCGTTCCCGTCGAGCCTGATGGTCGGTGCCTTCGCCGAGACGACCGGCACCGGCGAGCTGACCCTCGACGACGACGAGATCGAGGAGGCGCGCTGGGTGACCAAGCCGCAAGTCCGCGCCGCCCTCGACGGGTCCGGCGACTGGCTCGCCCCACCCCCGCTGGCGATCGCGCATACGTTGCTGCGAGCATGGGTCGCCGAATGAACCTATGCGGCTAATTCAGGGGCGAAGTTCACACGAAGTTCACGCCCACGCAGAAAAACAAACCCCACGCCGTCCAAAATTACGGCGATACGCACGGATTTTGCCGGATTTGCACTACTAGGCGCGACCGACCTCCCACTGCGACTCGACGCCTGAAGGTAACTTAAGTCGGGTGGTGTAGGACAGGCTATGCGTGTCCGCCGGTCCGGCTCCGCGCCTGCGGATACGTCCCCAGCACCCGCACCCATTCACTGTGATAGCGGAGTTCGTCGAGCGCGCGGGCCACGGCGGCGTCGGCGGGGTCGCCTTCGATGTCGGCGTAGAATTCGGCGGCCGCGAACGCCCCGCCCTTGAGGTAGGATTCGAGCTTGGTCAGGTTGACGCCGTTGGTCGCAAAGCCGCCGAGCGCCTTGAACAGCGCGGCGGGGACCGAGCGGACCTCGAACAACAGGCTCGTCATTACCATTGTGCCGGGAGTGATCTCGCGCGCCCCGTCGCGGTCGGTTCCGGGGCGGGCCAGCACGACGAAGCGCGTCGTGTTGTGCGCCTCGTCCTCGATCCCCTCGGCGATTATGTCGAGGCCGTAGAGTTCGCTCGCCAACCGCGACGCGACTGCTGCCCGTGCGGGGTCAGCGCCGTCGGCGATCAGCGCGGCGGCGGCGGCGGTGTCGGCATAGGCTTCGGCGGCGATGCCCCAATCGCGCAGCCGCTTGCGACACTGGCCGAGCGCCTGCGGGTGGCTAACCGCCGTCGTCACCTGCTCGCGCACCGCACCGGACACACCGAGCAGGCAGTGGCGGACCCGGACGAAATGCTCGCCGGTAATCGTCAGCCCTGATTCGGGGAGGAGGAAGTGGATGTCGGCTACACGCCCGTGGAGCGAGTTCTCGATCGGGATAACGGCGCAGTCGGCGGCTCCCGCTTGCACGGCGGCGATGGCGTCGTCGAAGGTGAAGCACGGTAGCGGTAGGCCGCGCGGAAACGCCTCGCGCACCGCTTGATGCGAATACGCCCCCGGCGCGCCCTGAAATGCGACGGAGCGCATCGGTTCGGCGGCGGCGGCGGCGGTCATCGCGGCGACGAGCGCAGCGGCGGGGGCGGGATAGTCGGACATTCCTGCCCGGTTACGGGGTGCACGCGTGCCGCACAATGGCGGAGCGAGCGCCACTATGCTGCAGTGCGACGACGCGCAGCTTGCGACACCGCGCGGTCCAAACTATGTCACCGATGCAATCGACAGGCCGGAGACGTTCGTGGACAGTTTCGAGTGGAACAAGATCGCCGGCTGGGTCCTGGCGGCGGCGATCGCGG
>JBBRQR010000217.1:0-5174 GCA_038226115.1 Sphingomonadales bacterium
GACGATCAGGTCCATCGACACTCGTCCCACGACCGGGCAGCGGACGCCGTCGACGATGACGGTACCGCCTGCCCCAAGGGCACAGGCAAAGCCGTCGGCATAGCCAAGGTTGACGACGGCGACGCGAGTGTCGCGCGTTGCAGTCCACGTCGCGCCGTAGCCGACGCTGTTCCCGGCGGTGACCGTCCGAAGCTGAACGACCCGCGCTTCGATGATCGCTACCGACAGGCTGCCGCGCCCCCCATAAAGCGCGATGCCCGGGCGCGTCAGATCGAAGGCGAAGTCACGGCCGAGCGCGATCCCGGCCGATGCGGCGAGACTGGCGCGTGGCGGGCGCACAGCGGCGACGACAGCGCGAAAGGCGGCAAGCTGGCGCACGTTGGCCGGGTGCGCGGGTGTCTCGGCGCAGGCGAGGTGGCTGTGCAGCGTGTCGATCGCGAGCCCGTCGAGCAGCCCCGACATTGCGTCGACTGGCGTCAGCCCGAGGCGGTTGATGCCGGTATCGACCATGATGTCGCAGGGCCGCCCGGTTGTTCGCCACGCCGTGACTTGCGCCGGGGTGTTAAGCACCGGCACCGCCATGCTCGCCACCGCCGTCGCCATTTCGCCGTCCTGCACACCGTGGAGTACGGCCAGTCGCACGCCACTAGGCATCGCCAGCGCCACCGCCTCGCCCCACGACGCAACGAAAAAGTCGCGCGCCCCCGCCGGCGCCAACGCATCGACGATCCGCTGCGCTCCTAGCCCATAGCCGTCGGCTTTGACCGCCGCCCCGGCTGCCACGCCGCTCAATGCCGCCAGGGCGTGCCAGTTGGCGACAAGCGCGACAGTATCAAGTGTAAGGCGAAGGTTAGCCATCGACCCCGGCTTACGCGAAGACCGGGCGGCGGCAAACGGGGCGTGCCTCTACAGTCAGACTTACGCTCGGCCGGGGTGCGACGCTGGAGTTTCTTTAAGGGCGCGTTACGGTCGCCGTGCGCTGAGCCGCTGCGGCCGCTCGCGTCGCCGCTTCGGTCCGTTTGGCCACGACAGCACGGTGGTGACCATACCAGCAACCTGCGGCCGCGCCGAGAACGGCATGGTGGCCAGCAAAATGCCCGGCGGTCCCCCCGACTGCGGCTCCGGTCAGACACCCGGCGGTGGCGGGAACGGCGACGACGCTTAGTGCAGCCGCGGCCATAATGAACGAAAGTTTCATGGAATATATTCCTCGCGTGGATTCCCGGTGACAACGCTCAACGTGGCTGTCGGCTCCGTGACGTCGGCGTTGGTGTTAGATCGCTATAGGACGCCCTCATTGCTTCATCGGTCACAGCTACGCGAACGGCATTCTCGGTATTCACCGAAGGTCCGGGCCTGTCGGCTATACTCGACATATTTCACTGTCTGATCAGTCAAATCGCTCCGGCAGATAGGCGTCGTTGGCGCGGTCGCTGAACTTCGTCGTCGTCTTGTGGAACGTCAGCGGGACGGTGCCGGTCGAGCCGTGGCGCTGCTTGGCGACGATGACTTCGGCCAGCCCGTGAAGTTTCTCGGCCCGCTCCTTCCACGTCGCATATTTGGCGACGTCTTCCTCGTCGGGCTGTTTCATCGCGTGATAATATTCCTCGCGGTAGATGAACAGGACGATATCGGCGTCCTGCTCGATCGTTCCCGACTCGCGCAGGTCGGCGAGCTGAGGTCGCTTGTCCTCGCGGTTTTCGACCGCGCGGCTCAGCTGCGACAGCGCGAGCACCGGCACCTCGAGTTCCTTCGCCAGCGTCTTGAGGCCGCGCGTAATCTCTGAAATCTCCTGCACCCGGTTTTCGTTCGCCGCCTTGGCCGACCCGACGAGCAGCTGGAGATAGTCGACGACGATGATGCCGATGCCCTTCTGCCGCTTCAGTCGCCGCGCCCGCGTTCGCAGCGCCGCGATCGACAACGCTGGCGTATCGTCGATGTACAGCGGCAGATCTGTCAATTGCCCGGCGGCACGCGCGAGGCTGTTGAATTCCGACTGGCTGATCTTGCCCTTGCGCAGCTCCTCCGAATTGACCCCCGACTGTTCGGCCAGCACGCGCGTCGCCAACTGATCGGCCGACATTTCGAGGCTGAAGAAGGCGACGCCCGCGCCGCTCGACTGACCGGGTTCGATGCCGTCGGCGAGATCGCGGACATAACGCTGCGCCGCCGAAAATGCGATGTTGGTCGCCAGACTCGTCTTGCCCATCGCCGGACGCGACGCGAGGATGACGAGATCGGACTTGTGCAGCCCGCCGAGCTTGGCGTTGAGCGAATCGAGTCCGGTCGTAAACCCCGACAAATGCCCGCCCGACTTCATCGCGCGGTCGGCCATCTCGATCGCCAGCCGCGTCGCTTGGCCGAAGGTCTTGACCGACCCGGCGACTTCACCCGCCTCGGCGACCTTGTACAGTGCAAGCTCGGCCGCCTCGATCTGTGCCAGCGGCTCGACCCCGCTCGCGGTGTCGAAGGCGTTCGTCGCCATTTCGCGCCCGACGCGGATCATCTCGCGGAGCAGGGCGAGGTCATAGATCTGGCGGGCGAAGTCGCGCGCGGCGATCAGCGCCGCCGATTGTTCGGTCAGCGTCGCGAGATAGCTGGTGCCACCGATCGCCATCATCTCGGGGTCGGAGTCAAAAAGCGGTTTTAGCGTCACCGGCGTCGCCGTCATCCGGCGGTCGACGAGCTTCAGGATCGCGTCATAGACCCGCCCGTGGAGCGGCTCGAAGAAATGCTGGCTGCCGAGCTTGAGCTGGACGTCCTCGACCAGCCGGTTGTCGATCATCAGCGCGCCGAGCAGCGCCGCCTCCGCCTCGACGTTGTGCGGCAACATCGCGGGCGGCACGAGGGCGATCGCGGTCGCGGCGGCGGGAAAGGGAATAGGGGCCTGCATCAATCGACTTGTCGCGCGATCGGGCAGCGACGGCAACTTTTGCGGGGGACAGTTTGGTGCGTAACCCTGGCCGAAACCTGTGGAGCGAAAATTTCTCTGCGCTTAAGCGGCTACCGGATCGACACCGCTGGCCGCCAACGCCGCGTTCAGGTCGGCAACGAGCCGCGCCAGCGCGGGGGCGTCGTTCGCCTCCGCGCGCGCAACGAGGACATCTTGCGTGTTCGACGCGCGCAGCAACCACCAGCCGTCGGGAGTCGTGACGCGCGCGCCGTCGGTCTCGTCGACATCGGCCCCCGCCGCCCGCAGACGCGCCAAAACCTCTGCTACGACGACGAACTTGCGCGCTTCGGACGATTGGACGCGAAGCTCGGGCGTGTTGACCAACGGCGGCATCGCGTCCTTGAGCGCGGCGAGCGACTGGCCCGACGCGGCAATCGCGGCGATTAACCGGACGGCCGCGTAAAGGCCGTCGTCGAACCCGTACCAGTCGTGGGCGAAGAAGATGTGCCCCGACATTTCGCCCGCCAGCGGGGACCCGGTTTCCTGCATTTTTGCCTTGATCAGGCTGTGGCCGGTCTTGGCCATCAGCGGGACGCCGCCGAGCTCGCGGACACGGTCGAACAGCATCGCGCTCGCCTTGACGTCGGCGATGATCGTCGCGCCTGGTAATGCGGCGAGAACGGGGACGGCGAGCAGCGACAGTAATTGATCGCCCCAGACAACTCGACCAAGCCCGTCGACCGCGCCGATCCGGTCACCGTCGCCGTCGAACGCGACTCCGAAATCGCAGCTGAAATCGCTGACCGCGCGCTTGAGATCGACGAGGTTTTTTTCCTCGGTCGGGTCGGGGTGGTGATTGGGGAATGCCGGGTCGACATCGGTAAACAGACGATGGTGGATGCCAGGGATCAATTTGACGAGCCGATCGACGACCGGACCAGCGGCGCCGTTGCCAGCGTCCCACGCAATCGTAAATGGCGGCACGTCGAGCCCGCGAACGAGGCGCGCGACGTAGCGGTCCATCAGGTCGACGTCTTCGACGCCGCCGTCGCCATCGACCCAGTCGCCCGTCGCCGCCATCGTCCCCAAGGCAATAATATCCGCCCCGTAAAACGGGCCGCTGGCGAGCAATAGCTTGAAGCCATTATAATCAGGCGGGTTATGGCTGCCGGTGACCATGATCCCGCCGTCGCAGCCGAGCTCGTGAACCGCATAATAGAGCATCGGCGTCGGGCCGAGGCCAATGCGGACGGCAGTGACCCCACTTGCGTTGAGACCAGTCGCGATCGCCGCTGCGAACCCCGGCGACGACGCGCGGCCATCGAACCCGACCGCCACCCGGGTGCCGCCGCGTCGCGCGACCC
Organism: Sphingomonadales bacterium; assembly: GCA_038226115.1. Classification (GTDB taxonomy): domain Bacteria; phylum Pseudomonadota; class Alphaproteobacteria; order Sphingomonadales; family Sphingomonadaceae; genus Polymorphobacter_B. Next base: position 4,258 of record JBBRQR010000217.1, read on the forward strand.
AGGTGCCGAAGCTGAGTCCGAGCGCATGCGCGTCAGCGGTGTCGAGGGTTTCGCCGACGATGCCGCGAATGTCATATTCGCGCAGCGCCGTCGGGTGAAAATGATGCATCGGAAATCTTTCGCCGTAGAAGGCCCAATACGCGCGGCCGTGACCGTGCGGCAAGGCGACCTTGCGCTGGATCGCACGCGTCGAATTCGGATATGGAAGTGAGATGAATGGCCTCACGATCTTTGACTTCAGCGACGACCTTGCGACCGCGTTCTACGACATCAACGCCGAATGGATCGAGGCGATGTTCACCCTCGAAGCCAACGACAGCGCGATTCTCGATTCCCCGCGCGCGAACATCGTCGATCGCGGCGGCATCATCCGCTTCGTTGCGGTGGCCGGCGTGGTCGTCGGAACCTGCGCGCTGATCCGCATCGACGACGGCGTGTTCGAGCTGACCAAGATGGGGGTGCTGGCCGCCGCGCGCGGACACAAGGCGGGCGAGTTCCTTCTTGCGCACGTCGTCGGCGAAGCGCGGGCGATGGCGGCGCGCGGTGACCTGACCCGGCTGTACCTGCTAACCAACACGCGCTGCGCCGCGGCAATTCATCTGTATGAGAAGGCGGGCTTCGTTCACGATGCAACCGTGATGACTGATTTCGGTGCGCGCTATGCCCGGTGCGATGTTGCAATGTCGCTCCCGCTCGGTGCGGCGATGTCGCTGCCGCTTGGTGCGGCGATGTCGCTGCCGCTTGGTGCGGCGATGTCGCTGCCGCTTGGTGCGGCGATGTCGCTGCCGCTTGGTGCGGCGATGTCGCTGCCGCTCGGGGACGCTGGCGCGGGCGATGCGAACGCGGCATAGCGCGACGATGACCGCACTTGGCCACGTCCGTACCTGGATCTTCGATCTCGATAACACGCTGTACCC
>JBBRQR010000218.1:0-5169 GCA_038226115.1 Sphingomonadales bacterium
ACGGATTTCGGCATCGCGCAGAAACTGTGCCGAAGCCGCGACCGGCGCGGTGGGAAGGCGATTTACGTCAGCCATATTGACGCATATTCCATAGAATGTTACGCCGAACAAGGATTTCGTGAAACTTTATGTGATGGAACGCGACGATGACGCTGCTCGACCCGACCTTCGACGATCGCGACGGGCAGATCTGGTTCGACGGCATTTTGGTCCCTTGGCGCGACGCTAAAGTCCATGTCCTGACCCACGCGCTGCATTATGCGAGCGCGGTGTTCGAGGGGATGCGCTGTTACGGCGGCGCGATCTTTGCCCGGTCGCAGCATAGCCAGCGTCTGATCGAGTCGGCGAAACTGCTCGGCTTCGATCTGCCGTGGACGGTGGCCGAGATCGACGCTGCGTGTGAGGCGACGGTTACGGCGAATGGTCTCGTCGACTGCTATGTGCGCCCGATTGCGTGGCGCGGGTCGGAGCAAATGGGGGTCGCAGCGCAACGGACGAAGCCGCATCTGGCGATCGCGGCGTGGGAATGGGGCGCGTATTTCGGCGAGGAGGCGCTGACCAAGGGTCTACGGCTCGACATTGCCCGGTGGCGACGCCCAGCGCCTTATACCGCGCCGACGCGGTCGAAGGCGGCGGGCCTGTACATGATCTGCACGCTGTCGAAGCACGCCGCGACCGATGCGGGCTATGACGATGCCCTGATGCTCGACTGGCGTGGTCAGGTTGCCGAAGCGACCGGAGCCAATATCTTTTTTCTCAAGGACGGCGTTCTTCACACACCGACGCCGGATTGTTTCCTCGATGGCATCACGCGCCGCACGGTGATTGCCCTCGCTGCGAAGCGCGGCATCGAGGTTGTCGAGCGCGCGATCTGGCCCGAGGAGCTGGCCGGATTCGAACAGGCGTTCCTGACTGGAAGCGCCGCCGAGGTGACTCCGCTAGCGGAAATTGGCCCGTGGCGGTTCGAGGTTGGGGCGATAACACGCGGGTTGGCGGCCGATTACCGCGATCATGTCCGGCTCGGTTCGTCGTAAATTCGGATCACGTCGCCGCTATAATCTCCAATTATGGAACAAATGCTGCTAAGCAGCATTGAGATGATCGTTGTGTTCATGGGGCTGTCATAAATCAGCACCATAGGTGTCGTGTCCGGGGGGGCGTTAGGCGACACCGTAACCGGATATTTGTTGATGACTCCTCGTTTTTCTTCACTCTTGATCGGCATGACGATGCTGCTGTGGTTTGTTCCATCGATTGGGACGCAGGGCATGGGCACGATCGGCCAGCGAATGGCACATGCCGATGCGGCATTGTTCGATACCGATGCCTCGCGCCGCTCTTTGCCGCAGGCTTTGCTCGCGCGCGCCGATCACACTGCAGAAATCGCGACGTCACGTTGATGAAGGCGTTTGACGCGCGAAATGGTGCTGCGTAAACCCGCCGCAGTCGATACAGGCAGTGTAGCGATGGTTGCGGGGGTCCGGATGGTAGCACGGCATTGGTTGGCCGTGACGGTGGTGTTCGCCGCTTTAGCGTCGCCCGTCCTCGCTCAGGGTATTGATCCGCGCGTCCTCCAGCAGCTTCAGGGCCAGCTGGGGGCAGGTAGCGTCAACACGCCAGCACCCAGCCAGCTCGATACCGCGCGCACTGCTGATCGCGGGATGTCGAACGCTGGCGATACGCCGCTCCCCGGTACCCGAGTCGACACCGATGAAGAACAATCGGTGCGACGCGAGCAGTCGCGGCAGCAACTTGATCGTTTGTATACCGCATCACCGGTCGAGCGCGAATTTCGCAATCGTCTATCCGATCCGACACTGCGTCAGTTCGGTTACGATTTATTCCGCTCGGCTCAGCGTGGTACCCCAGGTACGCTGACGGGAGCCGTCAGCGATTCCTATGTCGTCGGTGTCGGCGATGATCTTGTGATTCAGTTTCAAGGTGGAACCAACGACAGCCGCACGGTTCGTGTCGACCGCGAAGGTCGGATTGTCGTCGGCGCGCTTCCGCCAATCTACGCCGCAGGCCGGTCGATTGGCTCGGTGCGGCGTGAGCTTCAGGCCGCAACCAAGCGGACCCTGCTCGGCACCGAGGTGTTTGTTTCGCTCGGCTCAGTCCGGGCGATTACGGTCTTCGTCGGCGGCGAAGTCGACCGTCCGGGTCAGTATAATCTTACATCGATGGCTGATGTCGGGGCGGCGCTTGCGCTTGCTGGCGGCGTGCGCCGGTCGGGAAGTCTGCGTAATGTTCGCGTCATTCGCGCTGGTGGCGGGGTCAGTGTCGACCTGTACGGGTTGATCGGTATCGGCTCGCCACCAGCGGTTCGTTTACGCGACGGCGACCGGATTATCGTACCGGTCATCGGCGACACCGTTGCTGTTGCCGGCGCAGTCGCGCGTCCCGGCATTTATGAAATCCGGCGCGGAACCAGTGTCGGCGCAGTTCTCGATTACGCCGGTGGGGCGCTTCGGCCGCGCGGCAACACGCTCGCAATCAGCCGGATCTCCGCTGGTGGAGCCGAAACATTTATTCGCGCCGTCAGCCTGTCGAGCCGGATCGAGCCTGGCGATGCGATCCAGCTTGTTGGTGGCAGTGCCGGCGGGGCGACCGGGCGCGTCGCGTTGCGCGGCTACGTCGAAAACCCCGGGCCGCGCCCACTATTGGCGACGCCGACCGTTGCCGATCTGTTGGGCCCCGTCGCCGACCTGCGGTTCGACACGTATCTGCCGATGGCAGTTCTCATCCGGCGCGATCTGGAGACGGCGGCGCGGGTATTTCAGCCGGTCAATCTAATTACCGCCCTGCGCAATCGACCCGGGATCGCCCTGCGGAGCGACGACCGACTGTATGTGTTCAGCCGGTCCGATATCGCCTTCCTCAATTCGATTCCGGTTCGCCGTATCGTGCTAGGGCAGCCTAATCCATTCTCCGATTGCCGGTCGCTCGTTCGCCTCGAAATTCTTGTCAGCGACACCAAATCGGCGCGATTTGACGTCGTCACCCGCGGCGCGTTCGTCGTCGAGCGCGCCGGTCAAAACGACATCGCGGTCGGTGGCGGCGTTCGCAATACAGCACGCGGCGACGAGACCATCCGCACCGGCGGCGAGGCGCTCGCACGCGGTGAAGGCGGCACTGCCGATTCCGCAACGGACCGTGGTGGCGCAAGCGCGATCCGCTGCCCGGCTGTGTTCGAGGAAGAGCCCGAACTTCTTGCCGTGCTTATCGAAAATTCGGTTGCTGTTGGCGGCGCGATCCGCGTCCCCGGGGCATATCCGGTTGCCGACTCGATCAGTGCACGCGATCTTGCTGCCGTCGCGCAGGGAGTCATTCCCAACATTTCCGATTTGTCGCTTGATGTATCGCACGGAAATGCCTTGCGCCGCATTCCGGCGACAGACGCGACCGTCTTGGCGACGACGACAGTTCGCGCCGGCGACGATCTGCGGTTCAACGGCGCGACGCCGCAATTCGAGAGCGGCGGCGTATTGCTGACCGGCGAAGTTGCCCGCCCCGGGCTTTATTCGATTCGCAAAGGCGAACGGCTGTCGGAACTCGTTGCTCGCGCGGGCGGGATGACGAACCTTGCTTATCCGTACGGCTCGATCTTTACCCGGCGTTCGGTCAAGGAAGCGCAGCAGGAGGGCATCCGCCGGACGACGCGCGAACTGACCAGCGCCTACCTCGCGGTATCGGCGCGCAAGAGCGGCTCGGGCAACGGCGGCGGCGGTGGCGACACTGCATCCATCGCTGCGCTGATCGCGTCCCTCGGCACGGTCGAGGCTGCCGGGCGTGTCGTCATCGAATCCGATCAGCGTGTGGTCGCGCTCCGCCCCGATCTCGATACCGTGCTCGAATCGGGCGACACGCTGTATGTCCCCAAACGCCCGAACTACGTCCTTGCGCTTGGCGACGTCAGCAATCCCGGCGCGCTCCAGTTCATCGCCGGCAAGACAGCGATCGATTATATCGGGGAGACGGGAGGGACATCGAAGACGGCGGACAAGCGCCGGATTTTCCTCGTCCTGCCGAATGGAACCGCGCAGCCATTGCGTAATCTAAAGTCGATCAACAGCAAGGTCATCGTCCCGCCGGGCAGCACGATTATCGTGCCCAAGGATATCGACCCGCTGTTTACGCTCGACCTGATTCGCGACATTTCGGGTATCTTCGGCACCCTGATCCAATCGGTGGCGACCGTTAGTATCCTCGCGACCAGGTAGACGGTCGGGTGCTGGCTCTGGTTTGCGCCGTTGTGGCCGGGGTCGTGACGTTTGTTATCGGGCTACTGGCGACCCCGATTGGGCGGGCGCTCGGCTTGTTGGATTTTCCCGACGATCCTGGCGGGCGCAAGCTGCATGCGCGCGTAACGCCGCTGGTCGGCGGGCTGGCGGTAACGGCGGTGACCCTTGCTGCAATCTTGGCGACGGTCGTTGCCGGGACTGGTCACGGACCGACGTTCGATCGCGATCTGTCATGCTTTGGAATTGCTGTCGGTGCGATGTTCCTGATCGGTGTCGCCGACGACCGCTTTGAATTGAGCGTGCTTGTGAGGATTGCGGTCGCGATCCTTGTCCTGTTCCTTGTCATCGACGAGGTGCCCGACTTCACGGTCGCATTCGTCCATTTCGGACACAGCTCGGTCCTGTGGCTGCTGGACCCTGTCGCCGTGCCGTTCACCCTGTTGTGCCTTGTTGGCCTCCTTAACGCGGTGAACATGGCTGACGGCAAGAACGGTATTGTCCTCGGAATGGCGCTGATCTGGTCGGCCTTCCTGCTGGTGCACCTGCCGTCGCCAGTCGTGCCGGTGATGGCAGCGGCGGCGGTATCGCTCGCCGTACTGTTCGTCTTCAATCTCCGAGGACGTCTGTTTCTTGGCGACGGCGGCAGTTACGCGCTGTCGGCGCTGTTCGGCTTGCTGGCGATTGATGCCTATAACCATGATTTCGCAGTGATCGGGGCCGACGATGTGGCGCTGTTATTCGCCGTGCCGGTGTTTGACACGCTGCGCCTTGTCGTCAGTCGAGCCGCCGCCCGGGGTTCGCCGTTCGCTGGCGCGCGCGACCACCTCCATCATTATCTTCACGCGCGGATCGGCTGGCCGCACGGCTTGTACATTTACATGGCGCTAATCGCACTGCCCAACGCAGCAGCAGCGGCAATGCCAGGGAC
>JBBRQR010000219.1:0-5144 GCA_038226115.1 Sphingomonadales bacterium
CGCGCGGTCCAACCCGGACCGCGCGGTCATAACCTTTCGCGTCAGGCGGTTTGAACCAGCGAGCGCTTCCGCAGAACGGTTCCGATCATGCCAAAGCCGGAGATCATCAGTGCCCATATCGGCGCGTCGGGCACGTTGGATGATACGAGGCTGTAGCTCAGCGATGAGCCGTCGAGGGTCGCGGGGGTCGCCAGCGTGTCGATGACGAAGTTATTGGTGAACGAATCGAATGTGAAAGCGGTGTTCGCCGGTGGAAACAGGATGCCGAAGCTCGCCAGTTGGCTCGAAGTCGTGCTCGAATAGCCGATGGTCTGAACGAGTGTTGCGCCGTTGAAAAACTGGAACGTCCCGGAGACGCCGGTGTTCTCCGTGGGAAAGCCGCCGCCGCTGAAATAATGCAGGAAGTCGGTGCGAACCGACGACGCTGGGATCGTGTACAGGGCATCGAGCGTGACGGTCGAATTGATCGTATCGCCCATCGCCACCGTAACCGGATTGTCGGGCGTCAGGTCGCGCAGCGACAGACTGTGATTGTCAAAATGAAGATTGCCCGCGTCGTACGACGACTGGGTGAAGTTGGCCACGACGCCGGTCAGCGCGATCGTGAAGATCGCGGCGTTCGCTGTGACCGGAACGATGCCTGCGAGTCCCGCAAGCGCGATAAATTTCAGACCCTGCCGCATCATAATGTCCTCTGTTACAGGCCGCACAACGCGCGGCGGCCTATCGCTGAATAAACGCCATGCAATTACCGTGCCGTTATTTGCTTTGTTACGAAACAATGACTTGGCTGCGACCTAGTGTCGCGAGTGTAAAGATTCCCGACACTATTCTGATCAAGGTGCGTCGCGCGCGTCCGTGGCACCGGGCGCATCTGCCACCCTGTCCCCGGCGGCACATCCCGGCTATGTCCGTCGCACGATGGATTTCGACCTCATCCTTGCCGGCGGCGGCCTTGCCAATGGGTTGATCGCGTTGCGGCTGGCCGAACTGCGGCCCGAGGTGCGGGTGGCGGTCGTCGAGGCGGGAGCAAATGTCGGCGGCAACCATAGCTGGTCGTCGTTCGCCGCCGACATCACCGCCGATCAGGTGGCGTGGACGGCACCGTTGATGGCGCATCGCTGGGATCGCTACTCGATCCGATTTCCCGATCATGTCCGGACGCTCGATGCCGGGTATCGGACAGCGACATCGGCGACGCTCGCGGCGGCGATTGCGGCGGCCGGCGTGACGGTGCTGACGAATGCGGAGATCGTCGCGCTCGATGCGACGTCGGTGACGCTTGCCGACCAGCGGACGTTGACCGCGACGGCAGTGATCGATGGGCGCGGGCAACTTGCGCCGCCTAAAAGCGACGGGCAGGCACCGTCGCCGGCGCTCGACCTCCGTGCACAGAAATTCCTCGGGCTCGAAGTCGAACTGACTGGCGACCATGGCCTCGCCGGACCGATCATCATGGACGCGACCGTGCCGCAACTTGACGGCTACCGCTTCGTCTACACGCTGCCGTTCGGGCCCCGCACGGTTCTGGTCGAGGACACGTACTACAGCGACGGGCGCGACCTTGCCCCCGACGTCCTGCGGGCGCGAGTGTTCGACTATATCGCCGCGCAAGGGTGGACCGTCGCGCGGGTTCTCCGCGAGGAAACCGGAGTCCTGCCGATCGCGCTCAGCGGCGATATCGCCACCTTTTGGGACGCCGCCCCGCCGATCGCCGCCGTCGGCTTGCGCGCCGCGCTGTTCAACCCGATCACCGGGTACAGCTTTCCCGACGCGGTGCGGGTCGCCGATTTGATCGCCGGGCTGCCGACGCTCGATCCGCCGCGCCTTTATGCCGCGCTGCGACACCACAGCGAAACGACCTGGGGAGCCAGAAGATTCTATCGCTTTCTCAACCGGATGCTGTTCGATGCTGCCGTACCGGCTGAACGCTGGCGGGTGCTTCAACGCTTCTATCGCCTTGACGCCGACCTTGTGCGGCGGTTCTACGCCGGGCAGTCGACGGGCTGGGATATGGTCCGGACATTGGTCGGGCGACCGCCGGTACCGCTTTCGCGCGCGCTCGGCGTCGTCCTGCGGTCGTGAGGGAATTTCGATGAAGACAGCGGCAGTTATCGGCAGCGGTTTCGGTGGTTTGGCGCTCGCCATTCGCCTGCAATCGGCGGGTATCCAGACCACGCTGATCGAGCAGCGCGATAAGCCCGGCGGGCGGGCGTATGTGTTCGAGGACAAGGGCTTTATTTTCGATGCCGGGCCGACGGTCATCACCGATCCGTCGTGCCTCGAGGAGCTGTGGGCGCTCAGCGGGCGCAAGCTGAGCGATTATGTCGAGCTGATGCCGGTCACGCCGTTTTACCGGCTGATGTGGGAAACCGGCTATGTCTTCGATTATTCGAACGACGACGAGAGCCTGTTCGCGCAGATCAAGGCGAAGAACCCCAAGGACGTCGAGGGCTACAAGCGTTTCCTCGCGTACAGCGAGAACGTCTTCCGCGAAGGCTATGAAAAGCTGGGGCACGAGGCGTTCCTAGACTTCGGGTCGATGATGAAGGCCGCGCCGCAGCTGATGCGCTACGAGGCGTTCCGCAGCGTCTATGCGATGGTCAGCCGCTATATCGAGGACCCGCAGCTGCGCGAGGCATTCAGCTTCCACTCGCTGCTCGTCGGCGGCAACCCGTTCAAGACGAGCGCGATCTATGCGCTGATCCACGCGCTCGAAAAGAAGTGGGGCGTGTGGTTCCCGCGCGGCGGTACCGGCGCGCTGATCCGCGGCATGGTCAAGCTGTTCGAGGACCTTGGCGGCACCGTGATGATGGGCAACGGCGTCAAGGCGATCCGCGCCGAGGGGGCGACCGTCACCGGCGTCACGACGGCCGACGGCTGGTCGGGCAATTTCGATGCGGTCGCGTCGAACGGCGATATCGTTCACACCTACCGCGATCTCCTCGCTGACCACCCGCGCGGGAAGCAGGCGGCGGGAATGATGAAGTGGAAGAGCTTCTCCCCGTCGTTGTTCGTGGTCTACTTCGGCCTCAAGCGCGAGCACCCCGACATCAAGCATCACACGATCGTGTTCGGTAATCGCTACCGCGAACTGCTCAACGACATTTACAAGAACGGTGTCGTCGCCGACGATTTCTCGCTCTATCTCCACCACCCGACCGCGACCGATCCGGCGATGGCCCCGCCGGGGTGCAGCGCGTTCTACGTCCTGTCGCCGGTTCCGCACATGGGCAAGTACAAGGGCGACTGGGAGGTCGAGGGCAAGCTGTACGCCGACCGCATCCTCGACACGCTCGAGGCGACGATGATTCCCGGCCTGCGTAACGACCTCGTGACGATGCGGACGTTCACGCCGAAGGATTTTGCGGTCGAACTCAACGCCCACCTCGGCAGCGCCTTCAGCCTCGAACCCGTCTTGTGGCAGAGCGCGTTCTTCCGCACCCACAACCGCGACGATGTCCTGAAGAACCTGTATTTCGTCGGCGCGGGGACGCATCCCGGTGCGGGTATCCCCGGCGTCGTCGGGTCGGCGAAGGCGACGGCGAAGCTGATGATCGCCGATCTGGGCGCAGTCGGTATAGGGCACAACAGCGTGGCGATGGCGGCGGAATGAGGCGCGCGTGACCGACCCGCTCGTCGCGGCTGCTCACGCCGCGATCGCGCGCGGGTCGAAAAGCTTCGCGCTTGCGTCGCGGCTGTTCGACCCCGTGACGCGCGACCGGGCAACATTGCTGTATGCGTGGTGCCGCTACGCCGACGATGTCATCGACGGGCAGGTCGACGGCTTCGCGCGGGTCGAGAGCGTCGGGACGCCCGCCGAGCGGCTGGCGGCATTGGAGTCGGGAACGCGGGCGGCGTTGTCCCGCCAGCTTCCCCTCCGGCGTGACGGCGTGATCGGTGATGCGGGCGCGACCGCGTTTGCCGCGCTTGCCCGCGTCGCGGCGGAAACCGCGATGCCCGTGCGCTATCCGCTCGACCTGATCGAGGGCTTTCGCTCCGACGTCGAGGAGCGGCGGTTCGTGACCTTCGACGACACGCTGATCTATTGCTACCACGTTGCCGGGTGTGTCGGCGTGATGATGGCGATCGTCATGGGCGTGGCTCCCGACGACAGCGCGACGCTCGACCGCGCGTGCGATCTGGGCCTCGCGTTCCAGCTCGACAATATCGCGCGCGACGTCGTCGAGGATGCGGCGAACGGGCGATGCTATTTGCCGGAGGCGTGGCTCGGCGAGGCGGGCCTAACCTTGTCGACCTTCGCCGCCGCGTACAACCGTGCGGCGCTCGCGACCGTTGTTGCGCGGCTGGTCGATGCGGCCGAGCTGTACGCGGCGTCGTCGCGATACGGAACGCCGACCCTGCCGTGGCGGTCGGCATGGGCGGTGCTTGCGGCGGCCGATATTTACGGGGGCATTGGGCGACGGGTTCGCGCCGAGGGCGTCGCCGCACTCGATCGCCGGGTAACGACGAGCCGCAACGAAAAATTTGCCGCGATTGCGCGCGCGCTGCCGGCGGCGCTCAGCCGTTCGCGGCGCTGGCCGGCTCCGGGGCCATCTCGCGCTGGACTTTGGACCCGGCCTGCGCCGACCTGATCCGCCCGCCGCCGTTTTTCTCCAGCTTGGCTAGCAGTTCGCGGACCGGCGGGGCGTAGACGAAGCCGAACGACACCGTTCCGGCCTTTGTCTCGACGACGTGGTGGAGGCGATGCGCCTGGACGATGCGCTTCATGTACCGGCTCCGCGGAACCCAGCTGACGGGGACGCGGCGGTGGACGATGATGTCGTGGAAGCCGAAATAAATCACGCCGTAGCCGGTGATGCCGATGCCGAGCCACATCAGCGCCGATCCGAACCCGAGCCATGTACCAGCTGAGATCAACGCGATCGCCGGGGCCGCACCCATCAGGGCGAACCAGTCGTTCGCCTCCAGCACGCCGCCGCGCGGTTCGTGATGCGAACGGTGGAGGCCCCACATAAACCCGTGCATCACCCAGCGATGGGCGACATAGGCGACGCCCTCCATCATCGCGAGGGCGCCGAGCGCGATCGCGATGCCTTCGCCGGTTGATACATCGAGGTTCATATTGACCTCTATAAAACGTCGCAGGGGGCTTTGCATCCCCGCCGTTTCGCCGCAGGGAG
>JBBRQR010000220.1:0-5125 GCA_038226115.1 Sphingomonadales bacterium
GGGCTATATGCAGGACCGGCTCAATGCGCGGCTGATGGGCGTCGCGCCGACCGGCAACGGTCGCCGCGAGAGCTATGCCCACGCGCCGATGCCGCGGATGACGAACACCTTCATGCTCGGCGGGCGCGACGATCCGGGCGAAATCCTCAGCCGCGCGAAGTCGGGCATCTACGCCAAGTCGTTCGGCGGCGGGCAGGTCGACATCACCAGCGGCAAGTTCGTCTTCACCTGCACCGAGGCGTACCGGATCGAGAACGGTCGCATCGGCGCGCCGATCAAGGGCGCGACGCTGATCGGCAACGGCCCCGACGTGCTCACCCGGGTCAAGGCGATCGGCAACGACCTGATGCTCGACGAAGGCGTCGGCATTTGCGGAAAGGCGGGGCAGAGCGTCCCCGCCGGGGTCGGCCAGCCGACGCTGCTGATCGAGGGGCTGACGGTCGGCGGCACGGCGGCATAAGGGGGACGGCGTGGAATTCTTCGACGCGATCGGCGACGCCCACCGGGCTTTCATCGCCGCGCAGCCGGTATTCTTCGTCGCGACGGCGGCGGCGGACGCGCGGATCAACCTCAGTCCGAAGGGAATGGATTGCTTCCGCGTTCTCGGGCCGAACCGCGTCGCCTATCTCGACTTCGGCGGGTCGGGCAACGAAACCAACGCGCACCTGATCGCCGACGGGCGCATCACCGTCATGTTCTGCGCGTTCGACCGCCCGGCGCTGATCCTGCGGCTGTACGGTCACGGCGTGCCGGTGCTGCCGCAGGACGCGGGCTGGAGCGACCTTGCCCCCCACTTCACGATCGAAACCGGCGTTCGCCAGATCCACGACATCACGGTCGACTCGCTCCAGACGTCGTGCGGCTACGCGGTGCCGTTCATGACCTTCGACCGCGAGCGCGCGACGTTGCGCAAGCTGTATGCCCCGACGACGCCCGAGGCGAACCTTGCCAAGTGGGAAACGCGGACGCGGAGCATCGACGGCCTGCCGACGCGCCCCCCGTCGACGGTCCCGACCGCAGGCACGGCGTGATCTACACCGCGCTCGCCGACGGCGTCGTCGCCTTCCATGCGGTATTCATCGTCTTCGGCCTGCTCGGCGCGTCGCTGCTTGTCCGCTTTCCGCGGTTGATCTGGCTGCATCTGCCGGTGCTGGCGTGGGGGACGTGGATCGAGTTTTCGGGCAACTATTGTCCGCTGACGCCGCTCGAGAACGACCTGCGCGACCGTGCCGGACTGCAGGGCTACACCGGCGGTTTCATCGATCATTATCTCACGCCAGTGATCTATCCCGATGGGCTGACGCGGGGGACACAGGCGATCTTCGGCAGCATCCTCCTCGCGCTCAACCTCGCCTTCTACGCCCGCTTCCTCCTGCGTCGGCGGGCAGCCTGAAATGGCGCTCGTCGTCGTCGAAACATTGTTCGACCGGATCGCCGGGGAGATCGCGCGCGGCCGCCTCGAAAGCGCGGGGATTGAGGCGGTGCTGTTCGACGGCGGCATCGCCTCGGTCATCGGCAGCGGACTGTCGGGGGTCCGGCTGATGGTCGACGAAGCCGACGAACCCGCCGCGCGCGCGTTGCTCGACGATCTCGAAGCTCCCGCCGCGGATGCGGCCGACCAGAACAACGCCGCGCCGTGAAGCTCGCGCTCGCGCTCGGCGGCGGGGCCGGGCTTGGTTGGGCGCATATCGGGGTCTTGCGCGAACTCGTCGCGCGCGGCGTGACGATCGACGCGGTCGCCGGCACGTCGATCGGCGCGGTCGCGGCGGTCTGCCTCGCCGCCGACCGGCTCGGGGTCCTCGAAGACCTCGCGCGTGCGACCGGCAGTCGGCAGGTGATGCGCTACGTCGACGTCGATCTGCGGCGCGGGTCGTTGCTCGGCGGGCGCGCGGTCGCGCGCGAACTCCTCCGCCATTTCGGCCACACCGAGTTGCAGGACCTGTTCATCCCCTGCGCGGTCGTCGCCGCCGACCTCGTTTCGGGGCGCGAAGTCGTCATGACGCACGGCTCGGTGGTCGAGGCGGTCCGCGCGTCGATCGCGATCCCCGGCATCTTCCCGCCGCTGCGCCGCAGCGGGCAGGTGCTCGTCGACGGCGGGGTCGTCACGCCGGTACCGGTCCGCGCGGTCCGTGCGCTCAGCACCGCACCGGTCGTCGCGATCAACCTGCAAGGCGATTACCTCACGCGCGCGGCGAAGGGCCTGCCCGCGCGGCTGCGCATCCTCACGCCCATGCGCGTCGGGCGCGCGGGGATCAGCCTGCTGCTCGCCGAACTTGCGCGCAAATCGCTGCTGCTCGACCCGCCTGACCTCGAACTAGCGCTGCCGGTCGGACATTTCCACGTCCGCAACTTCACCAAGGCGCACGAATTGATCGAGATCGGCGCGGCGGCGGTCGAGCAAGCGTGGCCGGACATCGTCGCGCTCGACGCCTGTTAAACGGGCACCGGCACACGTCTGCCGCTATTTTAATCACCGCCCCGCCCGATATTGCTGCACCGCAACAGGGCCGACCGGCTGGCACGGCCCTTGCATCGCGTTGGGTTCAGAGCGCCGGGAGGGCATCCGTGAAACTCGTCATCGCGATCATCAAACCGTTCAAGCTCGACGAGGTCCGCGAAGCACTGACCGCGACGGGTATCCAGGGCATGACGGTCTCCGAGGTCAAGGGCTTCGGGCGTCAGAAGGGCCAAACCGAGATCTATCGCGGGGCTGAATACACGACCAACATGGTCCCCAAGATCAAGATCGAGGTCGTCGTCACCGACGAACAGGTCGCGACCGTCGTCGAGACGATCCAGCAGACCGCGCATACCGGCAGCATCGGCGACGGCAAGATCTTCGTCGCCGACGTCGCCAGCGCCGTGCGCATCCGCACCGGCGAAACCAACGAAACCGCGCTTTAGGGGGTGCAGGCAACCATGAAACTCAGTCTCAAGGCCCTTGTCGCGCCAGGGATCGCCGCTTGTACGGCGGCCACGCTCACCACCCCCGCGTGGGCCGCCGCCGCGCTGATCAAGGCGCCGACCGCGCTCCAGCAAGCCGACATGTCGAACAAGGGCGACACGTCGTGGATGCTCGTCTCGACCCTCCTCGTGCTGATGATGTCGGTCCCGGGCCTCGCCTTGTTCTACGGCGGGCTGGTGCGGACGAAGAACATGCTCAGCGTGCTGATGCAGGTGTTCATGATCGTGTCGATCGTCGCGGTGGTCTGGTGCTGCTGGGGGTATTCGGAGGCATTCACCTCCGGCCCGACGCCGTTCTTCGGTGGCCTGTCGAAGGCGATGCTGATGGGTGTGTCGTCGTCGACCTACGCCGCGACCTTCTCGAACAATGTTTACATCCCCGAATACGCCTATGTCGTCTTCCAGATGACGTTCGCGTGCATCACCCCGGCGCTGATCGTCGGGGCGTTCGCCGAGCGGGTGAAGTTCAGCTCGCTGATGGTGTTCGTCGTGCTGTGGATGACGGTCGTCTACTTCCCGATCGCGCACATGGTCTGGTACTTCGCCGGGCCGGACTTCCTGCCCGATGCCAAGACCGACGGCGGCTTCCTGTTCAACATGGGCGCGCTCGACTTCGCCGGGGGCACCGTCGTCCACATCAACGCCGGGATCGCGGGTCTCGTCGGCTGCATCATGATCGGCAAGCGGATCGGCTTTGGCAAGGAGGCGACGCCGCCGCATTCGCTGACGATGACGATGATCGGCGCGAGCCTGCTCTGGGTCGGCTGGTTCGGCTTCAACGCGGGGTCGAACCTCGAAGCGAACGGCGTCACCGCGACGGCGTTCATCAACACCTTCGTCGCCACCGCCGCTGCCGCCGTCAGCTGGGCGCTCGTCGACCAGTTCGTCCACGGCAAGCCGTCGATGCTCGGAGCCGCTTCGGGTGCGGTCGCCGGTCTCGTCGCAATTACGCCCGCCAGCGGGTTTGCCGCGCCGATGACATCGATCGTCCTCGGCTTCGTCGTCTCGCCGATCTGCTTCTTCTTCGTCTCGACCGTGAAGTCGAAGTTCAAGTACGACGACACGCTCGACGTCTTCGGCGTCCACTGCATCGGCGGGATCGTCGGCGCGTTGGCGACCGCGGTCGTCGCCGCGCCGTTGCTCGGCGGGCAAGGCACGATCGACTACACCGTCTTCCCTTACGCTGCCGTCAAGCCCGAGGATTATTCGATCGTCGCGCAGCTGTTCATCCAGCTCAAGGCGGTCGTCCTCACCCTGCTCTGGTCGGGTATCGGCTCGGCGATCCTCTACTTCGTCATCGACAAGACGATGGGCCTGCGTCCCAGCGAGGAAGCCGAGCGCGAAGGGCTCGACATCACCTCGCACGGCGAGCGCGCCTACAACTACTGACCAGTTCCTCCCCAAGGAAACCAACTGGCCCGGAAGGCGACTTCCGGGCCATTTTTTTATGTTCCAATTTGTTCCAAATATTGCACTAACCAATTGAAATCTCTTACAATGCTTCAGCATCTATGTTTCGGCGCGTTGCGAGCCGTTTCACCGCAACCCTTCCAAGCCCAGAAATTTGACGGTATCGTTGACGGTATCGTTGACGGTATCGTTGACGGTATTTTGGGAGTGTTCGATGCTTACAGACGTGGCGGTGCGCAAAGCCAAGGCCGAGCAGAAGCCATACAAGCTCGCCGACGGGCAGGGGCTTTATCTGCTGGTCATGACGACCGGCCGTCGGAGCTGGCGAATGGATTATCGGTTCAACGACAAGCGTCGAACGATCACCTTTGGCCTTTACCCCGATGTGTCGCTGGTCGATGCGCGCAGAAAGCGTGATGCTGCCCGCAAGGAGTTGAGCGAAGGCGTCGATCCCGGTGCGGAAGTCGAGCCGCCAGCGCCTCCCGCAACTTTTGAAGCAGTCGCCCGGGAATGGCATGCCCTCAACAAACCGCGGTGGAAACCCAGCCACGCCGAGTCGGTCATGTTGCAACTGGAGCAGGACGTCTTCCCGGTTCTGGGCTCGAAGGTTATTGGCACGATCAACGCGCCGATGGTGCTGGCGGCGCTGCGCCGGATCGAGGCACGGGGCGCCATCGATACCGCCCGCCGCCTGCGGCAGCGCATTTCGGCAGTGTTCGTTTACGGTATCGCAAGTGGCATTTGCACTGAC
>JBBRQR010000221.1:0-5119 GCA_038226115.1 Sphingomonadales bacterium
CGCGGATTGGCCCCGGCACCGATGAGATGCGCGACGAGCGTCACCGGCTTGGTCACGCCGTGGAGGGTCAGGAGGCCGACGATCGTCGCATTGGTTCCTTTGGCGATGATGCGTGTCGACTTGAAGGTTACCATCGGAAATTTCGCGGCATCGAAGAAGTCAGGCGATTTGAGGTGGGTATCGAGCGCAGCGACGGTCGTGACCAATCCACTGACCGGCACCTCGATCGCCACTGACGCCACGGCGGGTTTGGCCGGGTCGAGCGTCAGCGTACCGGTCGCGTTGCCGAAAATACCGTCATACTCGCTGAAACCGAAATGGTTGATACGCCACGCGACCTGCGTATGTTGCGGATCGGCGGCATAGGTCCCAGCGGCGATCCGAGAGATATCGGGAGTACCCGGCGTCGGCATCTGCGCCGTAACGGGGGCGGCGAGCGCGGCGATGGTGACGAGCGCGGCAATCGTTATCAGTTTCATCTCGGATCCCATTCAGTGCTGCCAATACGGCGTTGACCTAACGATAGTGCGTCCCTCACCAGCCAACGATCAAGTTTTTCTTTGGGTGAACGAGGTATGGGTCGACGGCGGTTCGTCGACGGCTACGCTCGGTCCGCGCACCAGCCCATAGCCCGAACCCGCACACGACCGGACCGCAGCCCGCCGTTGACCCCGCCGCCGCCGCCGTGGCATGAGACGATCGGCTGGCAGGGTCGGTGGTTCGGGTGACGTGTCCATCGTCACGTTCGGCCAGCTCCCGTCCATCACGCGGGCGTAGCTCAATGGCAGAGCAGAAGCTTCCCAAGCTTACGACGAGGGTTCGATTCCCTTCGCCCGCTCCAATCTGATCAAGCGTCGAATGCCCGGTCGAAAAAAACGCGCGACCTCCGGCAACCGCATGGCGCGACAGTCGTTCATCGCTGCGCCATCACGGGGCTGGCAGGATGCCGCAGGCTTCTGCCGTTGTCGGTGGCGGTGAAGCGTGTATGTTTGTTCCGATGTGGAACTTGGGAGAGAATATGATCAAACTTGCACTGGCCACTATTGCTGCTGTTGCAGCGACTGGCGCGCTCGCGGTCCCCGTAATGCCGCCCGGCACCCCGGCCTTCGCGTCGCTCAAGGGCAATCCCGTCGCCGGCAAGGCGGTTTTTACCGCGTGCAAGACGTGCCACGTCGTCACGCCGAACCAGAACCGCATCGGGCCGTCATTGTACGGTGTCGTCGGTCGGACGTCGGGTTCGGTTCCCGGCTTCACCTATTCGGCGGCAAACAAGAACAGTCATATCGTGTGGACCGAGCCGGTGCTGTATCAGTACCTCATTTCGCCCCAGGCGTATGTGCCGGGAACCAAAATGACCTATGCCGGTCTCAAGGACGCGCAGAAGCGCGCCGACGTCATTGCTTATCTGAAGTCGAAGCCAACGTCGTAATGCTCGCCACCGGCGCGGACATCAGTCCGCGCCGGTGCAGCTCGAGCAGGTGGACCGGAAACGTCGCGGCGAGCGCTGCGGCGATCCATGGCCACATCTCGCCGACGAGGGCGGCGCGCAACCCGAGCAGAATCAGGATTCCGGGTGCGAACGCGAGGATCGTTGTGATGGCGGGCCGCTTCGCCGCGATCAGGGCAGCAATTTCGATACCCATGACAGCGAGCACGATATCGACCGCATGACCGCTGGCAAAAAGCGCGTTCATCAAAACGGCGGATTTAGCGCGACGACGGCTGCATTCAGCGCCCCGGCGAACACGACCCAGAACAGATAGGGCAGCAGCCACGGCCACGCGGCCGGCACCCGCCGCGCGGCAAGGATGAGCGCGACGATCGACAGCCAGAAGGGGACGACCTCAATCAGCGCCCAATCGGGATGGTGGAGGCGGAAGAACAACAGGCTCCACAGGATGTTGAGAAAGGCATTGAAGGCGAACAGCGTGATGAGACGCGTCCGTTCGTCACCGCGCTGCGCGCCTCGCCACGCGGCGATGCCGCCGATCACGGTAGTAACGTAGATCGTCGTCCAGCCGATGGGGAATGCCCAGTCGGGCGGCGACCAGTCGGGCTGACGCAGGCCGCGATACCACGGGCCAATGTCGGTCATCGTCGACCCGACGCCGGCCACGAGGAGTGCCGCACCGATGCCGACAGCGACGGGGGTCAGCGTCCGTCGCCGTAGCGGCGTCATGCGGCGGTCGAGCCAATGCCGAACAGGTGGCCGAGGTCCTTGAGGAAGATGCGAAGGTGCGCGACCGGATCGGCGCGAACGAGTTCCTTGTTCATATACGCCTGCCACGTCAGACGCTGGACATCGGCGTCGTCACAAATCTTGACGAAGCGCTCCCGGCGCTTGTCGCTCGAATACCAGAAATGCTGCATCATGCCCAAGATCCAGAACACCCGTCCGTGCGCCTTCATAAAGCGTTTGCGGGCACCAGCGAGCGCCTTCGGGTTGCCCGTCGCGAGGAATTCGGACACCGCCGTCGCCGCCTCGCGGCCGGCGGTCATCGCGTAATAAATGCCCTCGCCTGAAGCTGGGGCGACCACCCCGGCGGCGTCACCGGCGACGACGACGTCGCGCCCGTTATCCCACTTCTTGAGCGGCTTGAGCGGGATCGGCGCCCCCTCGCGCCGGATCGTCGCGCAATCGGTCAGCCCGGTATCGGCGCGCAGCCGCGCCACTGAATCCTTGAGCGAAAACCCTTTGTTGGCGCTGCCGACACCGACGCTGGTCTGGTCGCCGTGGGGAAAGATCCACGCGTAAAAGTCGGGCGACAGCTTGCCCTGATAATAGATGTCGCACCGCTCGCGGTCGAAGGCAGCGTCGGGCGGGGTGGCAATGACCTCGTGATAGGCGAAGACGCACGGGATCCGTTCGGCCCCCTTGAGCATCGCGCGGGCGACGCCGGAGCGCGCGCCATCGGCCCCGATCACGGCGCGGGTTCGCAACCGCTGGAGGGCGTCGTGCCTCGCGGCGCCCTTGGGGCGGAAGACGACGACGGCGGTGCCATCGGGGTCGCGCTCGATCGCTTCGTAGGTGCCCGTCTCGCGCCGGGCGCCAGCAAGGGCGGCGCGGGTACGGAGCCATTCATCGAATTCGCCGCGATCGACCATGCCGACGAACCCGCCCTCGATCGGCATGTCGACGGCGCGGTCCGACGGCGCGATCATCCTCGCCGCCTTGGCATGGCCGACCAGAACCGATTCGGGGACGGCAAAGTCCTTCATCAGCCGCGGCGGGATCGCGCCGCCGCACGGCTTGATCCGTCCGGCGCGGTCGAGGAGGACAACGCGGTGCCCGGCGCGGGCAAGATCGGCGGCAGCGGTTGCTCCCGACGGTCCGCCGCCGACGACGACGACATCGACAATATCCGAAGCGGTCATGGCGTCATCCTTTGGCAAATCGTGGCAGGGGGCTGCGCCCGGAAACCGGCGCATCGATCCGCGCGGCGAGGACGGCAGCGACAATGAAAACGGCGGCTTCGGCAGCGAAGACGGTGAGGAAGGCGCGCGGTGTCGATCCCGAAAGACTGCGGCCGAGATCGACGCCGACCGCGCCAAGAAAGCCACCGACGGCGAAGGCGATCGCCTGCGCCGCGCCCCAGACGCCCATGCGAACGCCCTCGCGTCCCGCGCCGCCGGTTCCGGCGAGGCCCATCATCGACCCGACTGCCGCGACCGCGAAGACGCCGTTGGCAAAGCCAAGGACAACGACGGTCGGGCGCAGCGGCCAGTCGGGGGCAGCGACGGCGGCAAGACCGAGGCCAGCGAGGGCCGCCGCCGAGCCGACGCAACCAGCGATCGTCCATCCACGCATCCAGCCTGCGCCGCGCCCGAACAGACTGCCCGCGACGCCGACGACGATCATCCCGCCAAGCGCGCCGCTGTGCTGGAGCGCAGCGAGGCTTGTCGATTGGCCGGGGGTGAAGCCGAACAACAGCCCGGCAAAGGGCTCGAGGATCAGCTCCTGTGCGCTGTAGGCGACCATCGATACCGCGACGAACACGGTGAACCGCCGCGAACGGGTATCGTCCCAGATTTCGCGCAAGGCGACGCCGAAGTCGGGTTTGGCCGTGACGGCCAGCGGCGCAGTGGCGCGCTCGACGCCGGCGATGGCCAAAACTGCGATCACGAAGGCGGTCGCCACCACGGCGCCGACGATGGCGACGAGGCGCTCGGGCGAAAAGGGATCAAGGTGATCGCCGACGGCCTTGGTCGTGACGATGAAGCCGACGATCATCATAATCCACGTGATCGCCGCCGCCGCCGGACGCCGCGCCGGAGCGACGGCGCTGGCGAGCAGGGCAAGAAGCGACGTCCCCGCCGCGCCGACGCCGATGCCGATCAGCGCGAACGCGACGACGGCGAGCACAAGACCCTCCGGCTCGCCCATCCGCGTTGTCGCCACCGCCGCGAGAAAGCCGCCGAGGGCGAGCACAGCCATTCCGCCGATGATCCACGGCGTCCGCCGCGCGCCGCCGTCGGAGCCGTGGCCCCACCGCGCGCGGCTCATCTGGACGGTGTAGTGAACCGCAACGAGCCCCGCCGGCAGCGACGCCGCAAGGCCATATTCGACGACCATGATCCGATTAAGCGTCGTCGTGGTGAGAACGACAATCGCGCCGATCGCGCTCTGGACGAGTCCGAGACGGACGATCGAGGTCCAGCCAAGCCCCGTCACCGGACGAGTTGCGCGACGCCGAACGCCGCCCCCAGCATGCCAAAGACATAAAGCGAAGTGCCGGTCGCATTATACCACGGTGTCCGCCCGAGCGGGTCGCCGAGCAGCCGGATCATCAGCGCGATCTGCCCGACGACAGCGATCGCGATGCCGCCAGCGTACCACGGCAGGCCCCAGTGGAGCAGAAGCGCGACGACCACAATCTGCGGCACCGCCATGACGAAGCACGCAACCCGCGCGGCGCGGTCGACGCCAAGCACCACCGGCAGCGAGCGCAAACCCATCGCCCGGTCGCCCTCGATCGCTTTGAAATCGTTCAGCGTCATAATGCCGTGCGCGCCGAGGCTGTAGAGACCGAGGAGCGCAAGGATGCGTCCATTGGGCAGGCCGCCCGCCATCACGCTCGCGCCGGTGAACCACGTCAGCCCTTCATAGGCGAGGGCGCAC
>JBBRQR010000222.1:0-5074 GCA_038226115.1 Sphingomonadales bacterium
AACTTCAGGTCGCGGTCGTCGAGATCGACTTTGATGAGGAGATTGCCGATCGGCACGTTGCCGGTCCGAACCTGGGTGGCAGAATATTTGACGTCGGCGTCGAACCCTTTCAACGAGTCGATCTGCAGCGCGGCATCGGGCAAGACGCGCGGGTGGCCATTTTCCATCGTGATGACCGCCTTGCCGCCCTTCGCATCGAGTTTTTCGGGCGAGTAACCGAGCCACGGCCCGATATCGAGGGCGTCGAGCGTATCGCTGTGCAGCGTGCCGGTCAGCTTCGTCCGGGGTCCGCCGGTCATGGCGACAAGATCGCCAGCAAGGTCTGAATCGCCGAAGCGACCACGGATACCGCTGAACTTATAGTCGCTGCCAGCCTTCGTGAAGTGCGAAGTCAGCCGGTATGGGCGGGTCGCCGGAGCAGTCGCACCGACAAGCTTGAACAGCGTCTGCAGGTTCTTGCCCGCTATCGTCACGCGCAGGTCGGCACCGTCGATCCGAGTTGTGCCGGGCAGGGTCCCGACGATGTCGATCGCGGTCTGCGCGGCATTGGCGTGGAGGTCGAGCCCGGTCGCGCCGCCGGTGATCGTCGAATTCGGCGTCGTCAGCGCCCCGCGCAGGGTGAACGGCGCGTTGAGCGCGGTCCCGCCGCCACGGAAGGTCAGCGGCCCGCTTACCTGCTGGGCGCCGCGCGCGTTGACCGATCCGGCGAGGTCGCCGAACGTCAACCGAACATCGGCCTTATGCTTGGCGTCGATATAATGGAGCACGCTGCCGGTAACATTGGCGCGGTCGATCGGCGGCACCTTGAACGGCGTGTTGCCGGCGAAGGTCCATGTGTTGCGCCCCGCGTTGTCGATCTCCAGCCCGGCGTTCGCGCCGTCGAGTATCAGGAACACGACGTGCTGCCGTCCGAAGATCAGGTCGAACGTGCTGATTTCGGCGTCGATCAGCTTCGCGGTGAACAACTGCTTGTCATGCGCCCACGCCGGGTTGGCGAGCGTCAGCCCCTGCGCGAGAAATTTCAGGTGGAACGGGTTGAAATACAATTGGAAATCGCCGTCGACTGCGACCGCGCGGTCGGCGTAGCGGCTCGCATATTTGATGAACGTTGGTTTCAGGAACCGGCCCTTGGTCACGAACAGGATCGCCCACGCGAGAACGATCAGCCCTACAATCGTCGCGACGACACCGAGGATCGAACCCATCGTCGTATGCAGGGCCGAGCGCGACCGGGTCGGGGCGCGCGTCGTCGTCGGGGTTTGTGCCATAGGGTCCATCTATCGGGTAACCCATGATGTCGGCTAGTCGTTCCGGTTCGGCTTGTCGTTCCGGTTCGGCCGATTGCTCCGGTTTGGACGCTGGCGACGACGCGGTTGCGAATCGCGTTCCACCCCGCTATACGCCCGCCTCCACGTTTGGATCGCCCGGCTGAATGGGCTGCCGAGGCGATTCTGTGCGTGCCTTATGGAGACGAAATGCCCAAGCTCAAGACGAAGAGCGGTGTCAAGAAACGCTTCAAGATCACTGCGTCGGGGAAAGTCACCCACGGCGCGGTCGGCAAGCGTCACCGCCTGACCCACCACAATGCCAAATATATCCGCCAGAACCGCGGGACCGACACGATCTCCGACGCCGATGCGCGGACGATCAAGTTGTGGGCTCCCTACGGCCTGAAGCGCTAGGAGGTCCGCCATGGCACGTGTCAAACGCGGGACAACCTCGCACGCCCGTCACAAACGGGTCCTCGAACAGGCGAAGGGCTATTATGGCCGTCGCAAGAACACCATCCGCGTCGCGCGACAGGCGGTCGAAAAGGCCGGCCAGTATGCGTACCGCGACCGCAAGGTAAAGAAGCGGAACTTCCGCGCGTTGTGGATCCAGCGGATCAACGCCGCCGTTCGCGAAGTCGGCCTGACCTACGGCGTCTTCATGCACGGGCTGAAGCTGGCGAACGTCGAACTCGATCGGAAAATGCTCGCCGACATCGCGATGCACGAACCCGACGCGTTCCGCGCGATCGCCGCGCAGGCGCAAGCCGCGCTCGACGCAAAGCCCGCATTGGCGGCGTAATCCTCGCGTCGCCGGTTCAGGCCGGCGACGCCAGGTGTCGCGCCATCGTCGCCAGACCCGCCGCCATCAGCGGCTGGAACTGGTCGGCGAGAGCGTCGGGTAGAACGTCGGCGGTCCACACGACGCGGCAACCGCGAGCGTCGGCGAAGACTTCGACCACGCCATTGTGATGTTCGACTGACGGGTCGTCGATCGCCCAGACCAGCCGCCGTCGCGCGGCGTCGCACGATACGATGCGTTCGCGCAGCACCGCGCCGCTGGCAAAGGTTACGATCCGCACCGGCGGCGTCGTCTCGACCGTCGTCGCGACGACGAAGCCGGGAACCAGCCGGGTGTGGAGCGCGCCATAATCGGCGACCGCGTCCCACACGGCTGCGGGGTCGGCGGCAATGAACGCTTCTTCGTGGATCGTGGCCATCATGGTTCCCTTGCGAGCAGCCGCACTTTAGCGAGCCAGAAGCGGCGTGGCTGGCGGAAATCGGACGCTGTCACCGTAGAAGGTTTGTTCGCGCGTGGGCGGATGCGTTCGGCGTTCGCAGCACTGACATCATCCCGTGCTACCATCCCGAATGGCAAATTTCCCTCCCGTCCGCGTCACCTCACTGTTCGCCGATCGGCTCGCGCACGACATCGCCGCCTTCGCCCCGACCGACATTGTGTCGCTGATCGACCCCGACCTGGCCGGGGCGCGACGACCGCAGTTTAGCGGCGATGCCCATGTCCTTCAGCGCCCGTTCTTCGACGTCGAGCGCCCCGCCGACCTGTCCGCCGATGTCGACGCCATCGCCGCCGTCATCGTCTTTCTGCGCGATTGGGTGGCGCGCGCCGACACCGCGCGCCTGCTTGTCCATTGCCACATGGGCATCAGCCGCTCGACGGCGGTGGCGTATCTCGCGCTCGCGCTGGCCGCCGGGACGGGTGGCGAAGCGGCTGCTTTCGCCGAACTGCTGCGGATCACGACCAAGCCGTGGCCCAACCGCCTCGTCATCGCTCTCGCCGACGCCGAACTGGGGCGTGGCGGCGGCCTGATTGCCCCGCTCGACGCGTACCGCGCCGCCCATCCGCGTCGGTACAAGGCGTACGGCCGCCTCAACAAACAGCGCGGACTCTACTGATGCTTTCGTTTCGCGCGAGGGGCGGCTAGACCCCCCGGTGTCATCCCCGCGCAGGCGGGAACCCATGAACTCCAACGTCCGAGGTCTTGGGTCCCGCCTGCGCGGGGATGACAAATCAGGGGCCATGATGATTACCGACGCCGCCACCCTCCAGAGTGCGACCCTCGCCGCGATCATCGCCGCGCGCGATCTCGCCGCGCTCGACGCCGTCCGCGTCGCGGCGCTCGGCAAGGCGGGGTCGGTGACGGCGCTGATGAAGACGCTCGGCGGCATGGCCCCCGACGTCAGGCTGGTCGAGGGGCCGCGCCTCAACGCGCTGCGCGAGGGCGTGACCGCCGCGATCGCCGCGCGCAAGGCCGACCTCGATGCCGCTGCGCTCGATGCCCGCCTCGCGTCGGAGCGCCTCGACCTGACACTGCCGGTGACGCTTGCGCCGGCGGGGACAATCCACCCGGTCAGCCAGGTGATGGACGAGCTGGCGGAAATCTTCGCCGATCTTGGTTTCGCGGTCGCCGACGGGCCCGAGATCGAGGACGACTGGCACAACTTCACCGCCCTCAACATCCCCGAAACCCACCCGGCGCGGGCCATGCACGACACCTTCTACATGGCGCAAGGCGACCATGCCGCCGCGTCCGGTCATCCCGTCGGCGGCACGGTGCTCCGTCATCTGCTGCGAACCCACACCTCGCCGGTCCAGATCCGGACGATGCTCAACAACCCGCCGCCGATCCGCATCATCGCGCCGGGCCGCACTTACCGCTCCGACAGCGACGCGACGCACACGCCGATGTTCCACCAGGTCGAGGGGCTGGTGATCGATCGCGGTATCCACATGGGGCATCTCAAGTGGACGCTCGAAACCTTCGTCAAGGCGTTCTTCGAGGTCGACGACGTCACCCTGCGGCTCCGCCCAAGCTATTTTCCCTTCACCGAACCCTCAGTCGAGGTCGATGTCGGCTGTTCATGGGCGGGGGGCACGCTGAGCATCGGCGGCAGCGAATCGTGGCTCGAAATCCTCGGCAGCGGCATGGTCCACCCGCGCGTGATCGCCGCGTGCGGCCTCGACCCCGACGAATGGCAGGGCTTTGCCTTCGGCTGCGGCATCGACCGGCTGGCGATGCTTAAATACGGCATGACCGACCTCCGCGCGTTCTTCGACGGCGACGCGCGCTGGCTCCGCCACTATGGCTTCAAGGCGACCGACGTGCCGACTCTCAGCGGCGGGGTCGGGGCGTGAAGTTCACTCTCAGTTGGCTGCGCGAACATCTCGATGGCGACGCGCCGCTTGATGCGATCCTGACCGCGCTCAACGACTGCGGGCTCGAGGTCGAGGGCGTGACCGATCCGGCGGCTAAACTTGCCGCCTTCACCATTGCCGAGGTGCTGACCGCCGCACCCCACCCGCAGGCCGACAAGTTGCAGGTGCTAACGGTCGCCACCGGCAGCGGCGATCCCGTTCAGGTCGTCTGCGGCGCGCCCAATGCGCGCGCCGGGATGAAGGGCGTGTTCGGCGCGGTCGGGGCCTATGTCCCCGGCAGCGACCTGACGCTCAAGGTCGCGAGCATTCGCGGCGTCGAAAGTCGGGGGATGATGTGTTCGATGCGCGAACTCGAACTGTCCGACGAGCATGACGGGATCATCGACCTGTCCGTCGACGCTCCTGTTGGCCACCCCTACGCCGCGTGGGCGGGGCTCGACGATCCGGTGATCGAGGTCGCGGTCACGCCGAACCGGCAGGATTGCATGGGGGTGCGCGGCATCGCCCGCGACCTCGCCGCCAAGGGGCTGGGGCGGTTGAAGCCGCTCGCCGAGGCGTATCGCGTCGCCGCGTTCGACGTCCCGCGCACCGGCCCAGGCCCCGATGTCCGTATCGATGACGCCGACGG
>JBBRQR010000223.1:0-5067 GCA_038226115.1 Sphingomonadales bacterium
ACCGAAGAATCGCGGATGACCACCCACCGCCCGTCGTGACGGCCCGCGCAGCCGCTCGCTCGCTACAGCGCTGTTGGGAAGCGCGCTTCGCGAGCGGCTCCGCTACCGCCCGCAGCTACACCACGTCCCGGGACACGACCTCATTTCGTGCATTCGTTGCATTTGCCGGTGGCGGCGCGAAAGGGCTCATTCATGTCGGCGCGCTGAAAGCGCTAGAAGCGCGCAAGGTCGAATTCCGAGGAGTGGCCGGCACGTCGGCTGGCGCGATTGTCGCCGCGCTCAAGGCCGCTGGGTTCTCCGCGAACGATATTTTGGATACAGAATCGGGGCGGTCAATCATCCATCGGTTGGAAGCGATCGATCCGAAAATCAGGCGCGCCACTGACTTCTTCGGACCGGGTGGCTGGTCTCGAATTTACCTGTTTCGCCTGGCGACGACCCATCCAGGCATCGCCGGTAGTTCCGTCTTGGTGGCCTTTCTCGGCGCGCCGCTGCTGGCCGCGGTCTTGATGGCCCATAGTTTTTGGCTGGGCCTGGCTATCTATCTTGTTCTTGCGTTAGGGGGGGCGTTCGTCGTCGTCAGCTTGTTCGGAGGGCTCGCCGACATCCGGCGCTTCCACAGCGCGCTGGGCCGGCTCCTCCAGGAACAGGTCTTTCCCATGGAACCTGGGCGCATCGTGAAGATGGGTGACTTCGGCCGGGATGGTCGGCCGCATCTTAAGATTGTGAGTGCCAACCTCAGCGAGCGCATCCCAAAATGGGGGCAGCCGGACTTGGGCGGGCCGGTAAGGCAAACGTCCCGATGATTGCCCGGTCGCAGGCCCGGCTCATTGTCGCTGGCGTTCCTCGGAAGGCGGCGTAAAATAAACTGGTCAGAAAAACAACGGCAGCAGCGACCGCCATGTGACGGCTTTCCTGCCCGCACGGACAGGATCAGCGCTTGCTTATCGGCTACGCCAGAGTGTCAACCGAGGACCAACACCTCGACCTGCAGCACGACGCGCTGAAGAAAGCGGGTTGCGAAAAGACCTACGAAGACAAGAAGTCGGGCGCCAAGGCGGATCGACCGGGACTGGCCGCGGCATTGGAGTATGCCCGTGCGGGGGACCAGCTCGTTGTCTGGCGCCTCGACCGGCTTGGCCGATCGATCTCCGACCTGATTGCACTCGTACGACAAATGGATGAGGCAGGCGTTCAGCTCCGGTCGTTGACCGAGGGGATCGACACCTCAACCATCAACGGCAAACTGACATTCCATCTGTTCGCCGCGCTCGCCGAGTTCGAGCGCGCCCTGGTTCGCGAACGGACCAGGGCCGGTCTTGAGGCTGCCCGCGCTCGCGGGCGCATGGGCGGCCGCAAGCACCGGCTTTCGGCGGACAAACGCCGCCACGCGGTCGAACTCTACCGCGCCAAGGGCAAGACCGTCAGTGAGATCTGCAAGCTGATGGGGATCTCCAAGCCGACCCTCTACGCCTATGTCGCCGAGGCAAGATCTTTTGCCGCCGAACAGACGCAGGCGCGAGTTCCATGACCGTTGCCGGCATCGCGACCCAAGGTCGCGGCGCCGAAGGAGTCGTGCGATTGCGCGTGTCGCTGCAGGGGGTGAAGCCGGCGGCGTGGCGGCGGATTGTGGTGTCCGGGTCGATCATGCTCGCCAATCTGCACGTCGTCATCCAGGCGGCGATGGGATGGGACGACCATCATCTCTGGTCCTTCCATCTCCACGGCGTCGATTATGGGCCGGAGAGCGGCCGAAATCCGTGCGTTCCCCTGAGCCAGTTCCGGCTGCGAGAAGGCGAACGCTTTTCCTATGTCTATGACTTTGGCGACTGGTGGGAGCACGACGTGCGGGTCGAACCCGTCAAGCCAGGCGATGCGCGTGGTGGCGTTCCCCGCTGTGTCGCAGGCCGCGGAACCTGCCCTCCCGAAGATTGCGGTGGTCCGGCGGGTTATGTCGATGCCGTCACCGAGGCGCTCGATCCGTTCGCCGATGATTTCGGAATGATGGCGGATTTCGCCGATGAACTCATCGACGGCCATCGCACGGGCGACTTCAGTCGGCTACCCGATTCAGATCGACTGGACGATCTTGATCGAACGGTTGGTCGTGTTCGGCGACGGCTCCGTCTCTTCGCGCCGTTCGACAAAGAGGCGGCAAACAAGAGAATCGGGGGCGAACGGGGGACGAATGAGGAGTTCCCGCAATGACCCTGCGCTGCGCTGTACATGCCACCCTCGATGAGAACGTTGCCAACGACGAGAGCGGCGCGGTTGCGGTGATCGAACGCAACTCGCCACTCGCCCCGGAAACGCTCGGCCTTACGCTCACCGAAGGCCACGCGCTGCTCCACGACATACAGGCGCGCCTTGTCACGGCGCAGGTCGCGGCGTGGCAGGCAAGCCGCCGCCCATGTCCCGGTTGCGGCGAACCTCGTCGGCTGAAAGGTCGCAGGCCGATCGTGATGCGCACCATCTTCGGCACACAGGCGATCGTGGCCGAACGCCTGCGGCGTTGTGGCTGCGGCCATGATCCCGGCGCAGGAGCCACGGTGACGCCGCTGGCCGAACTGCTGGTCCAGCGCACCAGCCCCGAACTGCTTTACCTTGAGACGCGCTGGGGCTCGCTGATGTCGTATGGCCTCGCGGCCCGCATGCTCGGCGAGTTCCTGCCGCTCGACCGCCCCGTCAATGCGGAGCGCGTACGGCGCGATCTATACGCCGAGGCCGCGCGCGAGGAGGGCGATCTTGGGCCAGAGGAGCAAGTCTTCTTCGACGGCTGTCAGCTAGACCTGTTCGATATGCCCCTGCCCGACGGTCCAATGGTCGTCGGCATCGATGGCGGATACGTCCGCGATCGCGACGGCTCGTGGTTCGAGGTGATCGCGGGCAAGGGGCTGACGTCGTTCCGGCGCGGTGCCGGGAGCGACGCCGAGGGTGTTGCGCCGGCGCCGTCGCCACCGGGCCGCTGCTTCGCGTTCGTGCAGGCGCTGGACGATCGCCCACGACGGCGCATGTTCGAGATGCTGCGGAGCCAGGGATATCGGCCCAACCAGAAGCTCGTGTTCTTGACTGATGGCGGCGAGAGCGTCCGCAAGCTGCAGCGCAGGATCAGCCCCGAAGCCGAGCATGTACTGGACTGGTTTCATATCGCGATGCGCCTCACCGTTCTTGGCCAGATGGCAAAGGGGGCTGCACCCGATGACGACTGGCGAGAGACATCCGCGCGCGACCTCGATCGCCTGAAACAGCTACTATGGCACGGGCATGTCCGTGAAGCTGCCGATCAGGCGTCATGGATCGAGGACGATACGGAGGTGGCCGTCGACGAGGCGTCGGATGCCGCGAGGACCAAACTGAAGAAACTCTCCGCGGCGCTTGCCGAGTTTGGCGTCTACCTCAGCCGCAACGCGAGCAGCATCATCGACTACGGTGAGCGATATCGCGCTGGTGAGCGCATCTCGTCGGGATTCGTCGAAAGCGCTATCAATCAAATCGTCGCCAAGCGTTTTGCGAAGCACCAGTCGATGCGCTGGACCCAGCGCGGTGCGCATCTCCAATTGCAGACCCGGACCCGCGTGCTCAACGACGAACTCGAGGGCGTATTCCGACGACGATGGCCCGAGTTCAGACCCGCGCGGGCAGCTTAGTGGACGTTTGCCTTACCGGCCCGCCCAAGTCCGGCTGCCCCCATTTTGGGATGCGCTCCATCTACGATCCCTGGCACTACCTGCCGGTCCTGATGCGCAAGCCCGGCGCGCTGCGCAACGGCGCACCGTTCAAGGACTGGGACCTGCCGCCGGCCCTGGCCAAGGTGCGCGTCAAGCTGCGCAGTCACGATGATGGCGACCGCCAGTTCGTCAAGATCCTCGCCGCGACGCCCGATCATGGCGTCGCCGCCGTGGAAGCCGCCTGCGCCGAGGCGCTGCAGGCCGGCATCGCCAGCGGCGATGTGATCGTCGCCATCCTCGCCCGCCAGCGCCAGCCACCGCCGGCGCCCAGCATCACCACGCCAGACGCGCTCAAGCTCAAGGCCGAGCCGATCGCCGACTGCGCCCGCTACGACGCCCTTCTTCGCGGAACAAGGATCCACGCGACATGATTGAACGACACCAGATCATCGAGGCCATGACCAGCCTCAAGCTCTACGGCATGCGCGCCAGCTTCGACGAGATCGCCGGCAAGGGCCTCGTCCGTCGCGAGGAACTGTACCCGCTCCTGGCCAGCCTGATCCGCGCCGAGGTCACCCACCGCCAGTCCCGCTCGATCAACTACCGGGTCAGCGGCGCCAAGTTCCCAGTGCTGAAGGACCTGGACGACTTCGTCTTCGCCGACACCCCCGTCGATGAAGGCCTGGTCCGAGAGCTTGTCGGCGGCGACTTCGTCGAGGCCAAGCGCAACCTCATCCTCATCGGCGGAACCGGCACCGGCAAGACCCACCTGGCGATCGCCATCGCCGCCGCCGTGATCCGCGCCAGGGCCCGCGGCCGCTTCTTCAACCTCGTCGACTTGGTCAACCAGCTCGAACAGGAGAAGGCCGCAGGTCGAAGTGGGCGCCTCGTCGAGACCCTACTGCGCCACGACCTGATCATCATCGACGAGCTCGGCTACCTGCCGTTCAGCCAGGCCGGCGCCCAGCTCCTCTTCCACCTGATCAGCAAGCTCTACGAGAACACCTCAATCGTCATCACCACCAACCTCGCCTTCGCCGACTGGCCGCAGATCTTCGGCGACGCCAAGATGACCACCGCCATGCTCGATCGCATCACCCATCACTGCGACATCATCGAAACCGGCAACGACAGCTGGCGCTTCAAAAACAGAGCCTGATCCGCCCTCGCCTCGGGTGCGCCCGCCGGCTACGCGCTGCGCTCCGCCTATGGCTCCGCGCTACGCCGCCGGGCGACTGCAAACACCGGCGTCAGGGGGCTAGGCTCCAAACCCAATCACCTGATTGATGTCGGTGGGCAAATCATGATTCCGAGTGCGTGTGTGGCCCTCGGAGGTGATCATGAGCCCGTTGTTTTGGCTGACCGATGAGCAGTGGGCGACGATAGAGCCGCATCTGCC
>JBBRQR010000224.1:0-4965 GCA_038226115.1 Sphingomonadales bacterium
ATCCGCTTGATCCGTTCGACGGCGGCGGCGACATGGATCGAATGGCCGTGCGCGTTATCGACGACGATCAGATCGCATTCGGCGTCGATCAGCGCCTCGGTCCGCGCTAAACCGGCATCGCCGGTCGTTGTCGCGGCAGCGACGCGAAGCCGCCCGGTCGCGTCCTTGGTCGCGTTCGGGTATGTCACCGCCCGCTCGATATCCTTGACCGTAATCAGCCCGATACAGCGGTACGCCGCATCGACGACGAGCAGCTTTTCGATCCGATGCGCATGCAGCAGCCGCCGCGCCTCGTCCTGCGTCACCCCCGGCGAGACCGTGACGAGCCCGGCGTGGGTCATCAACTCGCTGACCGGCTGCTCGGGGTTTTCGGCGAAGCGAACATCGCGGTTGGTGACGATCCCGACGAGCTTGCCCGGCCCGCCATTGCTAATCGCATCGACGACCGGAATGCCGCTGATCTTGTAACGCTTCATCAGCGCGAGCGCCTGCCCGAGCGTTTCGTCGCTCCGCATCGTCACGGGATTGACGACCATCCCGCTTTCGAAGCGCTTGACCTGCCGCACCGCCTGCGCCTGCGCGTCGACATCGAGGTTGCGGTGGAGAACGCCGAGGCCCCCCGCCTGCGCCATGACGATCGCCATGTCGGATTCGGTGACGGTATCCATCGCCGACGACAGAATGGGAATGGTCAGCACGATATCGCGCGTGATCCGCGTCGCCGTATCGGCCTGGCTCGGCAGCACCGACGACTCGCCTGGAACGAGCAGAACATCGTCGAATGTGAGGCCAGTGCGAATTTCCATGACGTGCGCGAGCCCCGGCTGCCCGCAGCGCCGGAATTGGGCCACGGTGTCGCGTCTTATCGAACGGCGGCGCGATTGGCTAGGGCGAGGCCAATGTCAGAACCGGAACCATGTCGTCCCCGCGGGTGCGAGGACGACATTTATCCGTGCGCGCCGAAACTTACGCCTTTTGCGAAAGCCACAGCTGCCAGTATTTCGCCAGCGTCGCGCGCGATCCGCTCGACACCGCCGCAAACGCCGTCGCCGCCCCCGCCTTGTCGCCGCTGCGCGCGAGCGCCGCGCCAAGCCGCAGGTTCACCGTCGCCGCATCGACACCGCTCTTGGTCAACGCCAAGCGATACATCTCGGCGGACTTGGCATACTCGCCATAGCCGTAATAGGCGTCGCCCTGACCAAGCGCGTTCTTGCCCGACGCCGCCGCGCGCGCTTCCTTGTCGGCAGAAGCCATTCCGGCCTTGTCGGCAGCGATCTGCTTGGCGATCGATTTCGAATATTCGACGATATACGGCTTGTTGGCGCTGACCATCTTCTTGTCGATGCCTTCGGCAAGGATGCTTTTGGCTTCGCCGGGTAACCCCTTGCCGATCGCGGTTTCGACATATTCGGCATAGTCGCGCTCGCCGTTAAGCGATCCGGTGGCATCCATCAGACGGAAAACATCGAGCATCGCCTGATCATCGAGCTTCTGCGCGTCACGGAACAGCAGCAGCGCATCACGCCAATTTGTCGGGTTCGGGTACGCCGAGACGAGGTCCATCGACGCCGTCGTCACGTCGCCTGCCATCTTGCCGTCGACGGCGAGCTTCAGCACGTTGCGATACAGGTTTTCGTCAGCCGGCTTGCCGGTCGTCTTTGCTGCCGTGATTGCCTTGCGCAGCGTCGCCAGCGCCTGCGGGGTCTGCTTCTGCCGGGCATACAGCACCGCAAGGTTCGTCAGCACATCGGTATCGGTCGGCATCAGCGTCGCGAGTTGCTCGTAATATGCCGTCGCCCCGGCATAGTCGTTGCCCGTCAGCGCCATGCTGGCCAGGTTACGAAGATACTTCGGCTTCTCCGTCGCCGGCAGAAACTCGCTGTTGATCGCCGACTTGAGCGCTTCGGTCATCAGCGCGTTGTCCTTGGTCTTGCTCGCAATCCCCAGCTTCATCTGCGCGATGAAGAATTGATCGGTCGAATTGAGATTGGGGACCGCCTCCGCCAGCCGGACCTGCGCGAGCGCGCCGGGAAGATCGCCGGCGGCCTCAAGCTTCTGCTCCTGCTGGAGCATCGGGCGGACCGCCTTCGAGATATTTTTGGCATCGACCGCACCAGGTGCCACGGCGGCGGGGGCAGCTTCGGCCTTTTTCGCCGCCGCAGGGTTGGCAATCGCAGCAAGGGCAAGTGCAGCCGCAAGCGCAAAACGTGAACTGAACATAGTGGATTCTCCCAACGGACTTATTTGTATCAAGCGCTAAGCCGCGCTCGTGTTCCGGTCAATCGGCGCGCGCGGGTGAACGTCGATTGAATTTCGGGCGTCGGATGCTCTCTTTGCCCCCGCCTCGCCTACCTCCGTGCGTCATCCGCCTCACTTCGCGGTTCCCTATCGCGCGATCGCGCTTTAAGTCGGACCGATGCTTGCTGTCCTGTCCCCCGCCAAGTCGCTCGATCTCGTCTCGCCGCTTCCCGCTGTCGAAGCGACCGTCCCGCGTTTTGCCGACGACGCCACGAAACTTGCCCGCGCGGCGGCGAAGCTGTCGCCCAAGGCGCTGCAAAAGCTGATGCACCTGTCGCCGGCCCTCGCCGCGTTGAACGTCGCGCGCTTTCGCAGCTTCGATCCCGACGCCGGAGCCGCCGTGACGCGTCCCGCCGTGTTCACCTTCGACGGCGATGTCTATGCCGGGCTCGACGGCCCGGCGATGGACGATGCCACGCGAGATTTCGCACAAGGCCATGTCCGTATCCTGTCGGGGCTGTACGGTCTGTTGCGCCCGCTCGATCTGATGCAGCCGTACCGGCTCGAGATGGGGACCGACTTCAGCATCGGGCGCAAAAAGACGTTATACGTTTATTGGGGTGACCGTATCGGGCAGGCACTGGCCGACGATCTTTCGGGCCACGATGACCCGACCCTCATCAATCTCGCCAGCGTCGAGTATTTTCGTGCCGTCGCAGTCGCGCCACTGCCTGGTCGCGTCCTCGCGATCGACTTTCGCGACGATCATGGCGGCGCGCTGCGCTTCAACACCTACATCGCCAAGCGCGCTCGCGGCAGCATGGCGCGCTATCTGTGCGATCACCGTATCGATCGGCCCGAAGGGCTTAAGGATTTTGCGAGCGACGGCTACCGCTTCGACGCGGCGAGATCCGACGAGGATCGCTGGTTGTTCGTGCGGACGGCCACCCCACCGAAGCGGCGGGTCTAACCGCTGCCGCAAGCCGCGCGTCTGTTAGTCAGCGAACAGGCACAGATTCTCATCACTTTACCGCGACCGTCGACCGTATTCGAGCCGACTGAAAAACTCGATTGCGAGGCTTTCGCGGGTTAAGCCGAACCGGAGCCTCGACCGTGTTCGATGGGCGCGGCGTATCGACGACCTCATTAAAATTGCCCGCGCGGCCACGAGTGTCGTCCGCAAACGAAAAGGGCCGGGCGTTGCCGCCCGGCCCTCAACACTTCAGCGGAAAAGAAGCTTAGTTCTTCTTCATCGCGTCGGCTTTGGCGTCCATCTTGGCGGCAGTCGCCTTGGCGTCGGCCTTCATCGCATCGGCAGTCTTCGATGCGTCAGTCTTCATTTCGTCGGCCTTCATCTTGGCGGTGTCGACCATCGCGTCGGCCTTCTTGGCAGTCGCATCCGTCATGGCACTGGCATCGGCCTTGGCAGCGTCGACGACGCCGTCAGCCGTAGCCTTCATCCCATCGGCGGCGGCATCGGTCGTCGTCGTGGCGGTCATCGAGCCGTCGGTCGCAGCGGGAGCAGCGGCCTCGGTCGTGGTCGTCGTCGTCTTGGTTGCTTCGTCCTTCTTGCCGCACGCGCCGAGAAGGGCGAGGCTGGCAACGGCAGCGATCGTCAGAGCAGTCTTCATGTTTAATTCCTTCGTGGCACTAATGCGTGGGTTACGCGACGGGTTCCATAGCGAAGTTGTCACGCGATGCGAAGCGCCAATGTGACTGGCCAATTAACGCGCCTATTGTCGCATCCGCCCTCACTGGTTGGCGTAGACCTCATTACCGATAAAGCCCATTTTGGTGACACCAGCCTGCTGTGCCGCCGCCATGACCCGATCGACCACCTCGTACTTGGCCAGCGCGTCGGGCTTCAGACGAAGCTCGGGCTCCTGCGGGAGCTGCTTGCTCTGCTTCATATAGCTTACCAGCTGCGGCAAGCTGACTTCCTTTTCGTTCCAGTAGATGGCACCGAGGAAGTCAATGTTGACTGTGTTGAACGTCGGCTTGATGTTCGGCGGATTCGGATTCGGCGGTGGCAGGTCGAGCTTGACCGCGTGCGTTTGGATCGGGATCGTGATGATGAACATGATCAGCAGCACCAGCATGACGTCGATAAGTGGCGTCGTGTTGATGTCCATCATGGGGGCACCCTCGTCGCCCCCGCCGCCAACAGACATTGACATAATTTTCTAACTCCTTGCGGCAGCCATCGGCCCCGGCGTGTGACGTCAGCGCTCGGTGATCGTTCCCGCCGGTGGCTCCGAGATGAAGCCGATCTTCTGGAAGCCTGCGCGTTGCAGCGTATAGATCACGCCGCCGACGCAGCGATATTCCATGTTCGAATCGCCGCGAATATGGACTTCGGGCAACTCGGTTTTGGAGCCGGCTGCTTTCTGCTTGGCAATCTCGTCACGCAGTTTGGCGACCGACAGCGTCAGCAATTCTTCCTTCGTCGCGATCTTGTGCTGCCCGATGTAGGTGTTGCAGGCGGCATCGACTGAAAGAAGCATATTCTCGGGCTTCGTGGTTGTCGCTAGATTGGCGACCTTGGGCAAGCTCAGCGGAACCGTCTGAATGACCACGGGGACCGTAATCAGGAAGATGATGAGCAAAACCAACATGACGTCGACGAGCGGCGTCGTGTTGATCTCGGTCATCGGCGCTTCTTCGCCGCTCTCGCTCGGTGAGCCGACATTCATCGACATAGGACTGACCCTTTCGGCCTGCGCTTAG
>JBBRQR010000225.1:0-4959 GCA_038226115.1 Sphingomonadales bacterium
GATGCGTGGACAAGGTGTGGGGCAGCGGTTCACATGCACGTGAACCTTAGTGGCAATCCGCTGCGGGGTGGCGACCGGTGAATAAACGCTGGCGTCGAGTAACCATCTGGGGAGATGATCATGCGCCTCACCGCCAAATCGTACACCATTTTGTCGAGCGTATCCTTGCTCGCCCTGTTTGCAACCGTGCCCGCTGCAGCGGCTGCTCCGGTCGCAGCTCCCGCCGCCGAAACGGGGGCGTATAATGCGCTGGACGAAATCGTCGTCACCGCGCAGCGCACCTCGCAGAGCCTCCAGGACGTGCCGATCGCGATCACCGCGTTCACCGCGCAGAGCCTTGCCGCGCAGCAGATCAATAACTCGTCCGACCTTCAGCTGACGCTGCCTAACGTCGTCTTCACCAAAGGCAACTTCACCGGCGGCAATTTCACCATCCGCGGCGTCGGCGACCTGTGCGTCGGCGTCAGTTGCGACAGCGCGACCGCGATCCACGTCAACGACCTGCCGTTGTTCGGCACGCGAATCTTCGAAACCGACTATTTCGATCTGGAGCGGGTCGAGGTTCTGCGCGGGCCGCAGGGCACCCTGTTCGGGCGCAACGCGACCGCAGGCGTCGTCAACTTCATCACCGCCAAGCCCGACCTAAAGGCGTTCCACGCCAATGCCGAGGGTGAATACGGCAATTTCAACGACGTCCGCGTCAAGGGCATGATCAATGTGCCGCTTAGCGATACGCTGGGCGTCCGTTTCGCCGGCACCTATCTTCGCCGCGACGGGTACACCCAGAACCTGTACAACAACACCAGCATCGATGGCCGCGACGAATATGCGGTTCGCGGCTCGCTGCGCTGGCGTCCCGACAGCAACACGACGGTCGACCTGATGGGCTACTACTTCCGCGAGAAGGACAGCCGCCTGCGCAATCAGAAGCAGCTGTGCCAGCGCGACCCGACTGGCGTCCTCGGCTGCTTGCCCGGTCGTCTCGCCAACGACACGACGAACGCCAATTCGACGCTCCCGAGCATTTTCGCATCGTCGCAGTTCCTCGGCGCCCCGGCGATCTTCGGCGCGCTCGCTCCCGCGCTCAAGCCGCTCGCAATCGCCAATCTGTACGGCCCCGACGCCTTCACCGGCGCGATCAACCCGACCGATCCGCGCAAGGTCTATACCGCATATCAGCCGCGCTACTTCGCCGACGAAATCCAGGCCGAAGCCAAGATCGAGCATGACTTCGGCAAGGTGAAGCTGGGCGTTTCGGGTCTGTATCAGCGGAACACGGTCGATTCGAGCCAAGATTATGACCTCGCGATCAATAATCCGGCAGGCTTCATCGCCGGCCTGACCGCCGCTTCCGCCTATGCCGCCGGCCTCGGGCCGCTCGGACCGCTAGGCGCGCAGATCAAGCCTGCCGTAACCGCGCTGATCCCCAATGGTCCGAACGGTCCGTATTGCACGTCGTCGGTCTTTGACACGACCGGCACCGGCGCGTTCGGCGGACGGTCGACCTGCGCTGCGACACCAGTCAACTTCGACCGCTCGGTTCAGCATAACGATGCCTATACCGGCGAAGTTATACTGACGACGCAGTTCGACGGCAGCCTGAACTTCCTCGTCGGCGGCATCTACAATAACGTTCGCACGACCGAGAATAGTTATTACGTCAACGCCTTCGGCCTCGACTACGCGTCGGCTGTACTCGGACTTGCCGGCACGATCTCCAACCAGTTGGGGGGGAACCCGACTTTCCCGTCAAGCTATCGCGGCTCGCCTTACTATCGCAACAACACCAATTACGCGAAGCTCGAGTCCTATGGTCTGTTCGGCGAAGCCTATTGGAAGGCAACCGACCGGCTCAAGCTGACCGTTGGCGTCCGTTATAACAATGACAAGAAGTCGATCAGCGCCCGCACGACCCTATTTTCCGATGCAATCGGCGGTGCGGTCCTCGTTCCGTACACCGCGACCAACATCACGCAGGCGGCAGGCTACGCTAACCTCGATTACGATCCCGGACGTGCGGGCAATCAGTTGTACGATGTCCGCAAGGTCAGCTTTTCGGAAATCACCGGACGCGCCGTCATCGACTACAAGATCAGCGACGAAAGCCTGCTGTATGCGTCGTACTCGCGGGGCTACAAGTCGGGCGGCATCAACCCGCCGCTATCGCCGATCTTCGCGGTCAACGAGGCGTTCTCACCCGAATTCATCGACGCTTTCGAAGTCGGATCGAAGAACACCTTCCTCGATGGCCGCTTTCGCCTGAACGTCGCGGGCTTCTATTATAAGTACAAGAGCTTGCAGATCAGCCGCATCGTCGCCCGGACGTCGGTCAACGATAACGTCGACGCCGAAATTTACGGCCTCGAAGCGGACGCGATCATCGAGCCGATCCGGGCGTTCGCGGTCAACCTCGGCTTCAGCTACCTCAAGACCAAGGTGTCGAGCGACAAGTTCCTGTCGAACCCGCGCGATCCGTCGGGCGGCCGCAGCGACGCGGTTATCGTCAAGGACATCACCAACGCGTCGAACTGCGCCGTCGTCGCCACGACGCCCGGCAATGTCGCCGGCGTTAACGGCTATGTCGGGGCGATCAACGCCGCAATCGGGCTGAACGCGCCGACGGCCTTCCCGGCGAACAGCGGCATCAATGGCGCGACGGGCGCGTTCGGTATCTGCTCGGCGCTCGCCGGAAGTGCCGCGACGGTCGGCACGCTGTTTGGGGGTGTTCAGGTTCTCAACGAAGGTGTCACGACCAACCTTCGCGGTAACGATCTGCCACAGTCGCCGAAGTTCAAGGCGTCGGCGGGCGTGCAGTACACGATCGACCTCGGCAGCAGCGGGATCACGCTGGTTCCTCGCTACGACATCTCGATGACCGGCAACAGCACGGGCAGCATCTTCAACGGCATCGCTGACCGGATCCCGAGCTACTTCATCCAGAACGCCCAGGTTCAGCTGAACGGCAAGGACGATCGCTGGTTTGTCCGTGGCTTCATCCAGAACATCGGCAACAACAATGCAACGACCGGCCTGTACGTCACCGATCAGTCGTCGGGCCTGTTCACCAACATCTTCACTCTCGAACCACGGCGCTATGGCATCGCCGGCGGCGTCCACTTCTAGGGCGATCGCATCCGACGACGGCGAGGGCGGGGAGCAATCCCCGCCCTTTCTTTTTGTCGCGGTCCGTCGTCGCGGTTGACTTTCCCTGCGAAGTTTGAGCAAGCGCGAGCGGCGGACCTCTTCCGGCGCGATCGTCGTGCCGTGACCCGTAACCAAGGACTTGCATGAGCTTCGAAGCACTGGGCCTGTCGCCGGAATTGCTCCGCGCGGTCGAAGACAGCGGCTATACGACCCCCTCGCCGATT
The DNA here is from genome assembly GCA_038226115.1 of Sphingomonadales bacterium. Classification (GTDB taxonomy): domain Bacteria; phylum Pseudomonadota; class Alphaproteobacteria; order Sphingomonadales; family Sphingomonadaceae; genus Polymorphobacter_B. Next base: position 3,369 of record JBBRQR010000225.1, read on the forward strand.
CAGGCGAGCGCGATCCCCAGCGTCCTGATGGGGCGCGACATCATCGGCGTCGCCCAGACCGGGACGGGCAAGACCGCATCGTTCGTCCTGCCGATGATCGATATCCTTAGTGAGGGCCGAAGCCGCGCACGGATGCCGCGCTCGCTGATCCTCGAACCGACCCGCGAACTCGCGCAGCAGGTTAGCGAGAATTTCGTCAAATACGGCAAGTATCACAAGCTCAACATGGCGTTGCTGATCGGCGGCGTGTCGATGGGCGATCAGTTGAGCGCGCTCGAAAAGGGCGTCGACGTTCTGATCGCGACGCCGGGGCGGCTGATGGACCTGTTCGGGCGCGGCAAGATCATGCTTAACGCCTGCGGCCTGCTTGTGATCGACGAGGCCGACCGGATGCTCGACATGGGGTTCATCCCTGACATCGAGGAAATCTGCACCAAGCTGCCGAGCGTCCGCCAGACGCTGCTGTTTTCGGCGACGATGCCGGCGCCGATCAAAAAGCTCGCGGACCGCTTCATGACCGACCCCAAGCAGATCGAGGTCGCCCGGCCCGCGTCGACCAATGCGTCGATTGCCCAGTTCATCATCGAGACGACCAGCCGCGGCAAGCGCGCGACGCTCCGGAAGGTACTGGCCGACCCCGAGGTCAAGAATGCCATCGTCTTCTGCAACCGCAAGAAGGATGTCCGCGAACTCGCCGACGTACTTAAAAAGGCGGGCCTCAGTGCTGGGCAAATACACGGCGACATGGAGCAAGGCGACCGCATCCGTGAGCTCGACCGCTTCAAATCGGGTGCGATCCTCGTCCTCGTCGCCTCCGATGTCGCCGCGCGCGGCCTGGACGTCCCCGGCGTCAGCCACGTCATCAACTACGATGTCCCACACCACGCCGAGGACTATGTGCACCGCATTGGGCGCACCGGACGCGCCGGACTGACCGGGATCGCGTACACGCTGTTCACCCCTGAAGAGGCGGACAACCTCCACGAGGTCGAAAAACTGATCGGTCACAAGGTGCCGCGCCACGGTGCCAGCGCCGCCGCCCCCGCCGAGGTCGCCGCCGCCGCCGAGATAATCGCTGTTCCGGTCGACGCGCTGCCGATCGAGGCTGCTCCAGTCGAGCCCGCGCACCACAACACCGGCGCAACCGATATCATCGACGCCGCCAATGCAGCCATTGCAGACGACGGCGACGCCCCCCGGCGCCGTCGCCGCGGCGGACGTGGTCGCAAACCCGCCGGTGCCGCCGCCGGCCCACAGTCGTCATTCGAACGTACCACCGAAATGCGCATGGTCGACACCCCACGTGCCATCGAGCCGCGCCGAGATGTGCCCCGCGATCACAGCGATGCGGGACGCGGGGGTCGAGCGGAGCCACGCCGCGATGCACGTCACGACGGGCGCAACGATCGCCGCGACGACCGGAACGACCGCGACGACGGCCCGCGCGAGATTGGATTCGGCGCCGACACGCCCGCGTTCATGCTCGTTCGGGCATGCGGCTGAGAACCCGCTCAAAGGTTCGTAAACTCACTCGTTGAACCGGGCCAACAACAGTTCCCTGCGGCCCGATTCAGGTTTACGGATACGTCAA
>JBBRQR010000226.1:0-4919 GCA_038226115.1 Sphingomonadales bacterium
GGAGGGGAGGAGAAAACGCCGCCCACGCCACGTCCGCCGTGCCGTCCGAGCTGCCATCGTCGACGACGATGACGCGGAAGTCACCGGGAAAATCTTGGCACGCGAGGCTCGCAACCGCGCGCCCGATCACGCCCGCTTCGTCGCGCGCGGGGACGACGGCGACGACGCTCGGCCAGTGCGCGGGTTCGGCGACCGCGACGGCGTCGGTTTCGCCTGCACGCCACCACCCGTCACGCGCGAACAGCAGCACGCCCCAGGTCGCGACGACGAGCAGGCCGAGAATAGCGGCGATGCTCACAGCATCCCCGCCGCGCCGAACCACGCCAGCGCATCGGCCAGCGCCGCACGGTACGGGCGCGCGGTGTAGCCGAGGTCGCGCTCCGCCTTCGCACTCGTGAAATACATATGATGCCCCGCCATCCGCAGCGCGTCGGCGGTGACGAACGGCTCGCGACCGGTCAATCGCGCGACCGCCTCCGCGCCCCATGCCAGCGGAAACAGCGCCCGACGGGGCAACGCGATCGTCGGCGCACGCCGCCCGGTCAGCGCGGCGATGTCGGCCAGCATCGTCCGCAAACTAACGTCCTGCCCGCCGAGGATATAGCGTTCGCCGACGACGCCGCGTTCGAGCGCGAGGACGTGCCCGCGCGCGACATCGTCGACATGGACGAGGTTCAATCCTGTCTCGACGAACGCCGGAATCTTGCCGGTTGCCGCCTCGACGATGATCCGCCCGGTCGGGGTCGGGCGGACGTCGCGCGGGCCAATCGGGGTCGACGGGTTGACGATGACGGCGGGGAGGCCGTCGCGCGCAATCATCGCCTCGACCAGCCGCTCGGCCATCACCTTGCTCCGCTTATAAGCGCCGATCGCGGCGTCGGGCGTCAGCGGATCGGTTTCGTCGGCGGGCGAGCGGGCGAAACCCAGCGTTGCGACCGAGCTCGTATACACCACCCGCGCTACCCCCGCCGCGAGCGCCCCGCGCATGACGTTGCCCGTCTGTGCGACGTTGTTGCGGACGATGTCCTCGGGATCGCGCGCCCATAGTCGATAGTCGGCGGCGACGTGCATCACCGCGTCCGCGCCCCGGCAGGCGGAGGCGACTGCGGCAGCGTCGAGCAGATCGGCGGTGACGATCGCGGCATCGAGACCGAGCAGGTTTTCACGCGGACTGGTCGTCCGCACCAGCGCGCGCACCCGGTGACCATCGACGACCAGCGCGCGCGCCACCGCCGCACCGACGAATCCGGCCGCGCCGGTAACGAGGATTGTCTGCGGCGTCATCGCTGCCTCCCTAGCCGCGAAGCGCGCGGCGTGGAAAGGGCGCGCCCCCCCGTCGCGCCCGTACCCCGCGACAAACGAGCCGCCGCGCGCTATATCGCCGCTGTGATCGCCGCGTCTTCCCACCCATGACCGCCGTCACGATTCTGTGGATCATGCTCGCGGCGCTGGCGGTGGCGGGCATCGCCTATCAGTGTGCGTCGGCGCTGGCGATGGCGCGGACGCTCGGGACACCGGCCGCCACCGCGCTCGATCCCGCCCCGGCGGTGACATTGCTCAAGCCGCTCCACGGTCTCGAACCACAGTTGGCGGCGAACCTCGGTGGCTTTGTCGCGCAGGATTATGCCGGGCCGCAGCAGATCGTCTTTGGGGTCAGCGACGCCGACGACGACGCGCTCGCCACGGTCGCCGCCTTGCGCGCGGCAAGCCCCACCGCCGACATGACGATGATCGTCGATGCCGAACGCCATGGTAGCAACGCCAAGGTATCGAACCTTGTCAACATGATGGCGGCGGCGACGCATGACGTGCTGGTCGTCAGCGATTCCGACATTGCCATCGGCCCCGACTATCTCACCCGCGTCGTCGCCGCCCTCGCGCTCCCCGGCGTCGGGGCGGTGACGTGCCTGTATCACGGGCGCGGCGACGCCGGGGGCTGGTCGCGGCTCGCGGCGCAGGGGATCAGCTATGGGTTCCTGCCGTCGGTTGTCGTCGGCTTGCGGCTGGGGCTCGCCGAGCCGTGCATGGGGTCGACGATTGCGCTGACGCGGGAGACGCTCGACGCCATTGGTGGCTTCGCGGCGTTCGCCGACATTCTCGCCGACGACCATGCGATCGGCGTCGCGGTCCGCGTGCCGGGGCTCCACGTCGCCGTCCCCGCCTTCACCGTCGCCCACGGCTGCGTCGAGCCGAGCCTGTCGGCGCTGATCGCCCACGAAACGCGGTGGAACGTCACCATCCGCCGCCTCGATCCATGGGGCTATCTCGGCCACGGGCTGGTCAATCCGCTGCCGTTCGCGCTCGCCGCGACCGCGCTCCACCCCACCGCGTGGCCGCTGATCGTCGCGACTTTGATCGCCCGCACCACCGTTGCCGCCGCCGTCGACCGGGCGACGCGGGCGTGTCCGGGGCCATGGTGGTGGCTGCCCGCGCGTGACATTCTGACCTTCGGACTGTTCATTGCCGGGTTTTTGGTGCAATCGGTCAACTGGCGCGGATCGCGGCTCAAAGTGGCGCGCGATGGCAGCATAATCGATCGAGGCGACGCCGATGCGTAGTTTATTTCTCCAGGCCCCGTCGTTCGACGGTTACGACGGCGGCGCCGGGGCACGCTATCAGATGAAGCGCGAGGTCAAATCCTTCTGGTATCCGACGTGGCTCGCGCAGCCCGCCGCGCTCGTCGAGGGGTCGCGCCTGATCGATGCACCGGCGCATGATCAAAGCTGGGACGACATTAAACACGAGGTCGACGACAAGGAGCTGATCGTCCTCCACACCTCGACGCCGAGTTTCCGTCAGGACATCCACACCGCCGAGTTGATCCGCGCGCGCAATCCGACCGCACTGATCGGCCTGATCGGCGCGAAGGTTGCGGTCGAGCCCGAGGAGTCGCTCGCGGCCTCGACGGCGGTCGATTTCGTCTGCCGCAACGAATTCGATTTCACGATCAAGGACATCGCCGACGGCATCCCCCTCGCGCAGGTCGCCGGGATCACCTTCCGCGACAAGGCGACCGGGGCGATCGTCCGCAACCTCGATCGTGCCGTTATCGAGAACATGGACACGCTGCCGTTCGTCACGCCGATCTACAAGCGCGACCTCGACACGAGCAAATATTTCGGCGGCTATTTGCTCCACCCGTACATCAGCTTCTACACCGGGCGCGGGTGCAAGAGCCGGTGCACGTTCTGCCTGTGGCCGCAGACCGTCGGCGGGCACAATTACCGCACCCGCTCGATCGCGCATGTCGTCGAGGAAGTGAAATACGTCATGGCGACGTGGCCGGAGAATAAGGAGATTTTCTTCGACGACGACACGCTGACCGACAACGCCCCGCGCGTCGAGGCGCTCGCGGTCGAACTCGGCAAGCTCGGCGTCGTCTGGTCGTGCAACGCCAAGGCGAACGTTCCGCGCAAAACGCTCGAAATCATGAAGAAGGGCGGCTTGCGCCTCCTCCTCGTCGGCTATGAGAGCGGCAATCAGCAGATCCTGATCAACATCAAGAAGGGCTTGCGGACCGAAGTCGCACGCCAGTTCACCAAGGATTGCCACGAGCTCGGCATCGTCATCCACGGCACCTTCATCCTTGGCCTCCCCGGCGAGACCGAGGAGACGATCGAGGAGACGATCCGCTACGCCAAGGAAATCGACCCGCATACGATCCAGGTCAGCCTCGCCGCGCCGTATCCGGGGACGTTCCTGTACAAGCAGGCGACCGAGAACGGCTGGTTCGACAATACCAACGCGCTGCTGACCGAGGGCGGAACGCAGATCGCGCAGCTCAGCTATCCGCATCTGTCGTCGGAGCGGATTTTCGACAAGGTCGAGGAATTCTACAAACGCTTCTACTTCCGCCCGTCGAAGATCGGCTCGATCGTGTGGGAGATGCTCCGCGACTGGAACATGATGAAGCGCCGCCTGCGCGAAGGCGTCGAATTCTTCGAATTCCTGCGGCACCGTAAAGAGGCGGCGTGACCCTCGCGGCGTGAAGGCCCTCGTCGTCACCGCCGACGATTTCGGCAACGACATTGCGGTCAACGAAGCCGTCGAGATCGCCCACCGCGACGGCATCCTCACCGCCGCGAGCCTGATGGTCGGCGGTCCCGCCGTCGCCGACGCCGTCGCGCGGGCGCGGACTCTGCCGGAGCTTGGCGTCGGGCTTCACCTCACCCTCGTCGACGGTGCCCCCGTGCTGCCGCCCGACCAAGTCCCCGGCCTCGTCGACGCGCATGGCCGGTTCCGCGACAACATGGCGCTCGCCGGGGCGGCGATGTTCTTCCTTCCCGCGACGCGCCGCCAACTCGCCGCCGAGATCGCCGCGCAGTTCGCCGCCTTCGCTGCCACGGGCCTGCGCCTCGATCACGTCAATGCGCACAAGCACTTCCACCTCCACCCGACAATCGCCGGGCTGATCGCGACCATCGGCGCGCGTTTCGGCCTCCGCGCCGTCCGCGCCCCGCTCGAGCCCGGCGCGCCGTCGTTGACCGATCCATGGGCAAAGTTGGTCGCCGCGCGCTTCCGTCGGCGCGGCATCGCGGTCCCTGCCGCTGTCTTCGGCCTCAAGCACTCCGGCGCGATGACCGCCGACCGGCTGCGCGCGGCGATCGTCATGCTCCCCGCTGGCTTGAGCGAGATCTATCTCCACCCGGCGACGCGCGACGATTATCCGGGGCATGGCCCCGCCTACCGCCACCGCGACGAACTTGCGGCGCTGCTCGACCCCGGCGTTCGGCAACAAATCGCCGCAGCGGGTGTTAAATTAGGGAGTTTTGCTGCACTGGCGAACGATTGACGGAGCCGATCGATGAATGCACCCATTGCCAAGGCCGCCTTCACCGCGTTCCCGCGCGAAATGCCGGCCAGCCCCGGCGGCACGATCCGCGCCGGCAGCGAGGCGCACCGCGCGCTGATGTGCCGGA
>JBBRQR010000227.1:0-4837 GCA_038226115.1 Sphingomonadales bacterium
ACATTCGCATCCGCGCCGGGCGCGAGGCCCCACGCTGGGACAAGACCGCCCACCGCTTCCCCGGCTCCGCCGTCACCCTGACCGAATGACCGCCCCGCCGAGCCGCCCGGCGCGAGCCCTGCGCGCGGCGGTCGTCGTCATCGCGGTGGGCGTCGTCGCACGGGTGCCGTCGATGCGGACACAGTTCGCGGCGGCCCTGACCGCCGCATTGCCTCCCGAGGTTCCGACCGGGCACTCCGCACGCTCGATCCGACAATCGGTGACCCCGCCGCCGCTAACCGCTGACGCCGACGTGACGGGGTTGACCGACCCGCCACGCGCTCGGCGACTTGCCGTGCTCGTGATCACGCGCCACCCGCGTCGAGCACCCGAGCCCGCGACTGTGGCGACCCTCATGGCAACCGAACCGCCCCTCGCGCCGCTCGCGCCCGCACCAGCGCCCACGCCTGCCATCCCCACAACCGCCGACTCCGGCACCATCGCTGCCGCCGCTTACGCCCGGCTCGCGGTCGGCGACCGGCGCGGTGCGGTCCGCCTGTTCGACGACGCCTTGCGCGGCGACGACCCGCGAGCGTCGACGTGGCGCCAACAGCGCGCCGCGCTGGTCCGCCGCTGGTCGGGGAGCGCATACAGCGTCGTCCGGGGCAGCGGCCCGGTCGGGCTGACCGCCGAACCGGTCCTCGGCGGCGGCCAGAGCGGCGGGGCGATTGCGTTCACCCCCGATCCGCTCGCCGCGCGCCCGCTCTCCGTCACGCTACGCGGCAGCGCGGGGCACGACGACGCCGGGCGATCGGGCTTTGCCGCTGTCGGCGTCGCGTGGCGACCGCTGGCCGGGGTCACGGTCGCAGCCGAGCGTCGCATCGCCATCGGTCCAGCGGCGCACGACGACTGGACGCTGCGCCTTGCCGCAGGGGGCGACCGCACGCGTGGCCGGTTTCGGCTGACGGCATACGGCGAGGGCGGGATCGTCGGCACGTCGACCTATGTCGCCGTTCAGGGGCGGGTGGCGGCCGTCGTCCACCGCGCCGGGGTCGCGGTCGAGCCGGGGGTCGGGACGTGGGCGAGCCTCCAGCACGACCGCGCGACGGTCGACCGCGTCGATATCGGCCCCGGCGTCATCGTCCGTGCCGGAGTCCTTGCCGCCCAAGTCGACTATCGCTGGCGCGTCGCGGGTAACGCCGCCCCGGCATCGGGACCGGTCCTCACCCTCAGCGCGGCATTCTGAAAGTGGATGTGCGCTGGTCCCGCTGGCCGAAAGAAGCGAATTCAGGGGCTTAAGCGGATTTCCCGATACGAAGTTTATACGAAGTTCACGGTGACGCGGGTTTTTAGTTTTTTCATTCCCCCCAGCGGGTTGAAATATGGTGCCTCGAACAAGCGACAGAATGCCAGGATCATCGCGCGAAGCTACTCCAGCCAACCCCTTGTAGGAAGATGGTTTTTTCGCGCTACTGATCGTTGGCGATGCGGCGGCGCGAGTCGAGGCGGCCGAGCAGCGCCTTGGTCCGCATCAGGCCGATCAGTTCGTTGACGGCGCCGATGCCGCGTTCGGCCATATCGGCAGCCTCGGCCTCGTCGACATGGCCGGCAGTTGCTTCGAAAAAAAAGCGCATTTCCTGCGCGGTGATCCAGTCGACGAAGTCGCGGTACATCCCGACCATTGCGGGGGTAAAGCCCCGATCGCGGCGAAACCCGATCCGGTCGAGATCGCCGAGCACGGCGAGGATCGCCGCGTCGCGCGCCGACACCGTATCGGCGGCGTCGATGGCGACGATGCCGCCAGCCGCGATTTCGTCGACGGTGTCGCGCGTTGCCGTGCCGCCGTCGATCAGCGTCGTGACGGCGACGCGCGGCGCGTCATGGTCGATCCGCGCGCGCAGCGTCGCGTCGAGGCCGGGAAACGCCTGGGGTTCGAGCCACGGTGCCGTCTCACCGTCGAGGATGCCACGAATGACCGCGAGCGGCAGGAAGCGTTCCTCCTGCAACCGCTTGATCAGGCCCAGCCGCGTGACGTGGGTTTCGGTGTACGACGCTGAATTACGCGCTGCCCGGGTCGGCTCGGGCAACAGCCCTTCGCGGATATAGAAGCGGATCGTTTCACGGCCGACGCCGCTCCGGCTTTCGAGTTCACGCATTCGCATCCGAACTGTCATGCCAAACTTGCGGGCCGCGCGCCACGCCCTACGTTGATACCCACGATGCAGGCGTTCGCCACCCTTCTCGACCAGCTGGTCTATACGCGGTCGCGTAACGCGAAGCTCAAGCTGATCGCCGACTATCTCGTCTCGACTCCCGACCCCGATCGCGGCTGGGCGCTCGCCGCGCTGACTGGCGGGCTAGACCTGAAGGCGGTTCAGCCCAAGCTGATCCGCACACTGCTCGAGGAGCGCGTCGACCCCGTTCTGCTCGCGATGAGCTATGACTTCGTCGGCGACATGGCCGAGACCGCGTCGCTGCTGTGGCCCGAACCCGTCGTTCCCCCGGCCCCACCGCCGTCGCTCGCCGAAGTCGTCGATCGCCTCCAGCATCTTCCCCGCACCGAGGCGGCGGCGGCGATGCGCGAGCTGCTCGACCGGCTCGACAGTTCGGGGCGGTACGCGTTGCTCAAACTGGCGACCGGGGCGATGCGGATCGGCATCTCAGCGCGGCTGGCCAAGACTGCGTTTGCCCAAGGGTTCGGTGTCGACGTCGATGCGGTCGAGGAGGTGTGGCACGGGCTGAAGCCCCCCTATCCCGAGCTGTTCGACTGGGGGACCGGCGGGGCCCAGCCGACGCCGGGGACGGTGCCGGTGTTCCGCCCGTTCATGCTGGCCCACCCGCTCGAAGACCTCAAACTCGACCTCGCCGACTATGCCGCCGAATGGAAATGGGACGGCATCCGCATTCAGCTGACCTGTGTCGCCGGGGCAACGCGGCTGTTCAGCCGCACCGGCGACGACATTACCGGCAGCTTCCCCGATGTCGCCGCCGCTTACGCCTATCCGGCGGTTCTCGACGGCGAATTACTCGTGCGCGGCGAATTTCAGGGGGGAGAGGCCGCCAGCTTCAACGCGCTCCAGCAGCGGCTCGGGCGCAAGGCCCCCACCGCCAAGACGCAGGCCGAATTTCCCGCTTTCGTCCGGCTGTACGACATCCTCTACGACGGCGACGAAGATCTCCGCGTCCTACCGTGGACCGAGCGTCGCGTCCGCCTCGAGGCCGTCGTCCCACGCCTCGACGCCGCCCGTTTCGACCTGTCGGCGGTCATCGCCGCGACCGATTTCGACGACCTTGCGCGCGTCCGCGACGGTGCACGCGACGCCGCGATCGAGGGGGTGATGCTCAAACAGCGCACCTCGCCCTATGTCGCGGGGCGGCGGACCGGGCTGTGGTACAAATGGAAGCGCGACCCGCTCGTCGCCGACTGCGTGATGATGTACGCGCAGCGCGGCCACGGCAAACGGTCGAGCTTTTACAGCGACTATACCTTCGGCTGCTGGACCGAAGTCGGTGAGCTGTTGCCCGTCGGCAAGGCGTATAGCGGATTTACCGACGCCGAGCTGGCGATGCTCGACAAGTTCGTCCGGACCAACACCGTCGCGCGCTTCGGGCCGGTGCGCGAGGTCGCCAAGACGATGGTGCTCGAAGTCGCGTTCGACTCACTCCACACCTCGACGCGGCACAAGTCGGGCGTGTCGATGCGCTTCCCCCGCATCGCCCGCATCCGCACCGACAAGCCGGCGGCGGAGGCCGACACGGTCGCGACGTTGAAGCGGATGATCGTCTAGGACGCCGCCGTTACCACCCGGCGGCGCAGAGTGGTGCCGATGAGGCCGAAGCCGACGATCAACAGCATCCAGCTCGCGGGCTCCGGAACCGCCAGACTATTATTGAGCGTATAGCCGAAAACGCCTGGGGCCAACCGAAAGGTTGGGTCGACATACGCCGTCCCGGCACCGTCGCCGAGCATGCCACTGATATTATAGTCACTTTGTGAAATCGTTAGCGCGATGTGAACCGGATAAATGCGATTCGGGACGACGTAGATCGTCGTACCCGTCAGCGACCATCCCGTCTGCCCCGCGTCGGGAACACATGGCGCCTCCGCCCCGCTACACAGCGATGCCTGCAGATTGACCGGATAATCGGCGACTTCGGTGAAGGGCCCGGTGACGAACAAACTGCCGATGAGAAGCGCGACGGAACCGGCAATATCCCCGGTTCCAGTCAGTCCCGCATGGGTGTCGATCAAAACCGGAATGGCAGAACCATCGGGTCCAGCGATGCTGACTGTATAATCGAGAAATGCGGAGACGTATCCGAAACTGTGACCAGTAAAACTGGCGCTGAGCGAGCCACCATTCGCCGCGCTGGCGGTCACCATCGCGAAACTAGGCGCGACCGTCCCTGGCGAAGTGATCGTCCCGAAATCGAACGAATTGGCATAGTCGAACGCCGTCTGATCCTGCTTAAGGATCTGGATGTGGCTGTTGACCATGTTCATTGCGCCAGCCGGCACTGCGGCACAGCAGACGAGAGCAGTCATCGCTGACTTGAACATGGCACGATCCCCCGACAACAACTTTCGAGGCGATGCTATGCCCATGCCGCTGTTCCGGTCAACCCGACGCTTGAGTTGCCATAACCGCGCTCCCATATCCGCGCCATGAACATCGAAAAATTCACCGATCGCGCCAAGGGCTTCCTCCAGGCAGCGCAGACGATCGCGATCCGCGAGAACCATCAGCGCGTTGCGCCCGAGCATCTGTTGAAGGCGCTGCTCGACGACGACGAAGGCCTTGCTGCGAACCTTATCCGCGCCGCCGGGGGCGAGCCGAAAGCGGCGGCACAGGCGACC
>JBBRQR010000228.1:0-4810 GCA_038226115.1 Sphingomonadales bacterium
CCTTTGCCGACGGTCGACGCTTAGTCGACCCCGAGAGCGGAAACGAAGTCATCGGTGATGGTCCGGCAATGCGCGCAAATTTCATCCTCGACTTTGCCGCCGCGCGCGCCACGCTTGCCGCCCGACTGGGAGCGAGCGGTGTCCGCTTGGCGACGCACTTCCTCGACGAAGCCGCTGATGTCCCACTCCGCGCCTTGTTCGGTGCGCCAACACGATGACGCCGGTGCTGTTGTTTCCCGCCGCGCTCGGGGCGATGGCGACGCTGGCGATCCCACTGGCGATACATCTCGCCCGGCGGAGCGAGCTTCGCCGCGTGAATTTCGCCGCTTTGCAATGGCTCTCCGCCCGTGCGCGCCCGCGGTCGCGATTGCGCTTCGACGAGTGGCTCCTGCTCGCCGCCCGGCTGATGCTGCTTGCGCTGATCGCCCTGTGGCTGGCGCGTCCGGCGATCGATGCGGCGACCGATCGCACGCCGTGGCTCGCGGTCGTTCCGGGCGCAACTATCGCCGGTCTTACTGCGGGAACGCACGGTGTCTGGCTGGCGCCGGGCTTCCCGTCGCTCGACCGGCCCACGCCCGTGGCCCCCGTGTCAGTAGCCAGCGTACTCCGTCAGCTCGATGCCGAGTTGCCGGGCGGCGCTCGGCTCATGGTTCTCGTACCGCCAGAACTGACCGTCGATGCAGAACGTCCTCGGCTGTCGCGCGCGCTGGTCTGGCGGGTCGTTGCTGGGATTGCGTCGCCTTTGCCCGCTTCCGTACGGTCGCCCGTCGGGCTGGTCGTCCGCTTTAGCCCTGGGCGCGACGCTGCCGTGCGGTATTTGCGGGCAGCGGCTGCGGCTTGGCAGACGGACGGTCGCGCAGCCGACGATATTGGCCCGACGTCACAGCCACTTCCGAACGATACGCGGCCGGTGGCGTGGCTGGCATCCGGGCCGCTGCCGCTTGCAGTTATCGATCGGGTTCGGCAGGGCGGCACGCTTCTTGTCGACGCTGCAACGGAGATCGGCATCGTCACCGACACAGTTGCGTGGGCCGATGCTGTCGGTAAACCACTGGTCACATCGGCCCCGATCGGTCGGGGGCGCGTGCTCAGGTTGCAGCGTCCGCTCGATCCCGCAGCGATGCCGGAGCTCCTCGACCCCGATTTTCCAGAACGGCTGGCGGTGTTGTTGGCGCGACGACCCGAGCCTGCACGGGTCGCCGCGCGTATTTTTGCGCCGACCGCCGACGGTCCGGCTTATCTTCCGCTCGCACGTGACCTGCGACCGTGGTTGGCGTTGCTGATCGCAGCGGTGTTCCTCGTCGAGCGTGTCCTCGCGAGCGGGCGGCGGGCGCGGGCGGTGGTATGACCGCGATGCACACCCTTGGTCGCCCGGTCCGTGCCCGTCGCATTGCCGAGGTCGTCGTTACGGGAGCGCCACTCGTCATCGCGGCGGCGGCCACCGCGTGGCGGGTCGGCACCACCGCAGCAGTCGTAATCGTTGCGCTTGTTGCAGCAACGGCTGTTGCGGTGGCTGGCTGGCGCGCGTCGCGGATCGGCGACCGCTGGCTGGTGCTGCGGCTCGACGCAGCGCGGGTCGACATGGACGACAGTGCCAACCTGTTGTTCGCGCCCATCGACGGACTGACGCCGCTGGCGCGACTGCAACGGGATCGGCTCGAACGCCGGATCGCCGATGCTGTCCCCGACCTTCGTCCGCAATGGCGGACATACCGCATCGCCGCCGCGTGGCTCGTCGCCGGACTTGTGATCGTAGCGGCCGTCGGCATCCCCCATAGCCCGCCAACGACCGTTCTCGCTGCAGCGCGTGAAGGAACCCCGGTGGTCGCCGGGCTAGCACGCCTTGTTGGGTTGAAGGTGCGGATCGTGCCGCCCGGCTACACCGGCTGGCCCGCCTCGACCGCGACGACGCTCGATCTTCGCGCGCCGCAAGGCTCGCGTCTCGCATGGACCCTCCGCTTCGCGCCGCAACCAGCGGCGGGAGCCCTTGTGTTCGCCGATGGCAGCCGCATCGCCCTGGTCCGGGCTGGCGATATCTGGACCGCGCAACGGATGCTGGACCGGTCGATGCTGTATCGTGTCGTTCCGCGCGGCGGCGCGATGCCGCCGCTCCACCGACTCGACGCCGTCGTCGATGCCCTACCTGTCGTCAAAGTGATCGTGCCCGAGCATAGTCTTAGCTTGCGTACCACAGGACAGGCGCGCTGGCCGCTCGACTTCGAAGCACGCGACGATTACGGCGTCGCGGCCACCGCCCAGCTCCATTTGACCGTTGCCGAGGGCGAGGGGGAGAGCGTCAAGTTTCGCGAAACCGTCGTTGCCGTTGGCGGCACTGGCAGCGCAACGGTCAAACGCTTCCGCGCCGCTCCTGACTTCGCCGGCCTGCGCTTCGTCGCGGGCAGTGATCTCGTCGCGCAGCTTGTTGTCAGCGACAACCGCTCGCCGGGGCCACAGATGACGCGGAGTGCGAGCGTGATCCTGCGCTGGCCGTCGAGCGAAGGCGGCGTCGCGGGCATGGAGGGGGTCGTCACGCGGGCGCTTCCCGCTTATTTCCGCAGCGAGCGGCAGATCATCATCGACGCCGAGGCGTTGCTCAGGGACCGGCCGCGCCTTACTGCCGACCGCTTTCTCGCCCGGTCCGACGGTATTGCCGCCGATCAGCGGCTGCTGCGATTGCGCTACGGCCAGTTTCTCGGTGAGGAGCAGGAGGGGAAGACGCCGCCACCGCCGACGTCTGACGCCGTCGCGCCATCGCCGCGTTTCGGGGTGGAAGGCGAATCGCTCGAGCAGTTCGGCCATGTTCACGACGAGTCCGAAGCTGCGACATTGCTCGACCCCGACACTCGGACGAAGCTCAGGGGCGCGCTCGATGCAATGTGGCAGGCCGAGCTTGGACTTCGGCAAGGTGTGCCGCAAACGGCTTTGCCATTCGCCCATCGCGCGCTGGTGTTGATCAAGGAGGTCCAGCAGGCGACCCGGATTTTTCTCGCCCGCGTTGGCCCGGATTTGCCGAGCGTCGACGAGACGCGGCGGCTGAGTGGCAAGCGCGAGGGGCTGGCGCGGAGTGCGTTGCCGGTGCTGATATTGACGGAGGTGGACGTGGCGCCCGTGGCCGCATGGCGCGCGTTGATCGATCCGGCGGGACCGACGCCGGCCGCGCTCGCCGCGCTTGACCGCTGGGCGCGAGCCAATCCCGCCGCCGTCGACCCGCTGGCAATTGCCGCTGCGATCGACGCGGTGACGCGCGACCCGGCGTGTGCCAAATGCCGCACCGCGCTGCGTGGACTGGTCTGGGCGGCGCTCCCGCGTCCGGCAGCGGGGGTAGCGCGGCGGGCGGGTGGTGACGCTGCCGGGCGGCGATATCTCGACGCATTGAGCGTCTCCCGATGATGCTCGCGGTCGCTGCTATCATCGCGTTCGGCATTGCACTTGCGGTTTTTCGGATGGCGCTGCGCTGGGTCCGCACCCCGGTTGCTGCGCGCTATGCTCGGTGGCGGCTGATCGCCCTCGTCGTGGCGCAGCCGCTGTCGGGGGGACTGCTGTATCTCGCGCTCACGGCGGCAGCTACTCCGATGGGCGCGACACTGATCGTCGCGACGCATGGTTCGAGGCCGATCGCGCTGTTGAGCGGCGACCGCGTCGTGGCGTTGCCCGAAGCCCCACGGCTTCCCGGTGTCGACCGCGTTCCCGACCTCGCGACGGCGGTGCGCCGTTTCCGCCCAACCCGGCTCCACATCATCGGCGACGGGCTCGAGCCCCGTGACCGTGACGCTGTTGCTGGATTGGCGATCGAGTTCACCCCCGCGTCGCCGCCGCGTGGCATTGTGCGCCTCGACCCGCCGCGTTCGGTCGTGGCGGGGGCCAGGTTCAGCGTCGGCGGGCGGGTCGGCGGTGGGGAAGTTTCGGGCGTCGATCTGATCGATCCGGCTGGCCGCAGGGTCGATACGGCAACCCCTGATGCGACGGGGGACTTTGTCGTGACTGGGACAGCGCGGATCGCCGGACCGGCGGTGTTTACGCTGCGTGCCCGCGCGGCAGCGCGCATCGTCGAGGAAGCAGCAGTGCCGGTCTGGGTCGATCCGGCGACGCCGCTGCGCGTTCTGTTGCTGGCCGGAGCGCCGGGGCCCGAGGTCAAATACCTCCGCCGTTGGGCGACCGATGCCGGACTGACGGTGCACAGCGAGGTCGCCACCGGAGCGGGGATGGCGCTCGGTGATGCGCCGCTGCCGCTGAACGCCGCGACGTTTGCCCGCTTCGACGTCGCGGTGATCGACGCGCGCCGCTGGACCGGGCTTTCGATCGCCGAGCGGGGGAGCTTCGTGGCGGCGGTGCGCGGTGGCTTGGGGCTGCTTATCCGGATCGACGAGCCGCTGTCCGAAGGGATCCGCGCGGCACTGCGTCCGCTTGGCTTCACTGTTTCTGGCGGCGGCGAAAGCGTGTCGGTTTCCATGGCATCTTCGGTGGACGATGCGACGCGGCTCGCGCGGAGCGGACCGGGAACGCGCGACGCGCCAAATGTCGCCGATCACGCTTCGGGTGCGCCGCCGCTGGCCGCATGGCGGCTGCAAATTACGTCCCCGGCGACGGTCCCGCTTCTTCGTGACGGCCGAGCGGCTGCAATCGGGGCATGGCGCGCGGTGGGACAGGGGCGGGCGGGTCTGTGGCCGCTGGTCGATAGCTATCGGCTGGTCCTCGCGGGGCGCGGCGATGCGTATGGCGAGCTGTGGAGCGCGGCGTTGGCGACGCTTGGGCGCAGTCAGAACGACGTCGCTGCGGTGATCGCTTACCCGGCGCGGGTCGGCGACCGCAC
>JBBRQR010000229.1:0-4779 GCA_038226115.1 Sphingomonadales bacterium
AGCGTCCTCGCGCTCAAGGCCGACTTTCCCCGGCTCCACCTGATCCTGTTCGGCGCGCGCGAGGGGTGGACAGTTGCCGACCGCATCGCCGCCGCGCGGGTGCCGGTCATCACCAGCGCGATCGACGACCTGCCCGATGCGTTCGAGACGCTCGCGTCGACGAAATCGAACGTTGGACGGCTCGTTGCGGCAGGGGTGCTTGTCGGGCTCGGCAATTCGGGCGGCGAATCGACCAACCAGCCGCGCAACGTCAACCAGTTCGCGGGCAATCTCGTCGCGCAGGGGCGGCTTCCCGGCGGCGTCGGGCTGACGCGCGATCAGGCGCTCGAACTCATCACGAAGAACCCTGCCGAGATTTTCGGGATGACCGACACCGGGACGATCGCGGTGGGCAAGCGCGCCGACCTCGTCGTCTGGGACGGCGACCCGCTCGAGCTGACGTCGGCCCCGGTCGCGGTGTTGATCGACGGTGTCGCGCAGCCGATCACGTCGCGCCAGACCGAACTCCGCGACCGCTATCTCCGGCTCCAGCACGATGCGTTGCCGCTCGCGTATCGCCCGTGACCCTGCTCGTCGTCGCCTTGGTCGCGTTCGTCGGCAGCCATTTCCTGCTGTCGCATCCGCTGCGCGCACGGCTCGTCGGACGTGTCGGTGCCGGGGGATTTGCGGGTATCTATTCGCTGGTTGCCGCCGCGACGCTCGGCTGGGCGGTGTGGGAATGGCGGCGCGCGCCGGTCGATCTGTGGTGGACCGCACCTGAATGGGCGTGGCCGCTCGCGGCAGTCGTCATGCTCATCGCGTGCATCCTGTTCGTCGGCTCGATGACCGCCCCCAACCCGGCGTTGATGGGGATGCCTGCGCCGACGGGTGGGCCGAGCGGGGTGCAACGGATTACGCGCCACCCGATGATGTGGGCGTTCGCGCTGTGGGCGGTCGTCCATGCCGCGCTCGGCGGAACGGGGCGCGACGTCGTCCTGAGCAGTGCAATCCTGATTCTCGCACTCGTCGGTGCGCGGCTGCAGGACGGTAAGAAGCGCGGTCAGATGGGGGCCTCATGGGCTGCACACGAGGCGGCGACGAGTTTCATACCGTTCGGGCGCGGCGTTGCGATGCCCGGCTGGGTGGCGCTGATCGGCGGGATCGTTTTGTTCGCGGTCGCGACATGGCTTCACCCGCTCGCCGGTGGCCCGAACCTCTGGGCGTCTTTGTAAGGATTTACAGATGAGCTTCACCGGCAAAACCGTGTGGATCACCGGCGCGTCGTCGGGCATCGGCGCAGGCCTTGCGCGAGCATTCGCCGCCGACGGCGCCGAGGTCATCCTGTCTGGCCGCAATCAGACCGCGCTCGCCGAAGTCGCCGCCGACTGCCCGGGGTCGCGGACGATTGCGTTCGAAACCACCGAGCTCGACCGCCTGCCCGGCATCGTCGCCGGGGCGGGGCCGGTCGATATTCTCGTCAACAACGCGGGTATTTCGCAACGCAGCCTCGCGCTCGACACCGGCTTCGACGTTTATCGCACGGTCATGGAGGTCGATTTCTTCGCGCCGTTGCGACTGACGCAACTCGTCCTGCCGCCGATGGTCGCCGCGCGCAGCGGAGCCATCGTCAACATCGCGTCGGTCGCGGGCAAGATCGGCTCACCGCTCCGCACCGGCTATTGCGCCGCGAAGCACGCGCTGGTCGGCTGGTCCGACGCGCTGCGGGCGGAAATCGCGCAGTACGGCGTCGCCGTCCACGTCGTCTGCCCCGGCTTCGTTCGGACCAACGTTGCAACGAACGCGGTTCAGGGCGATGGTTCGACGCGCGGGCGCACCGATGCCGATATCGAGGCGGGGATCAGCCCCGAAAGCGCGGCGGCGACCATCCTCGCCGGGATCGTCGCCGGAACCCGCGAGATCCTCGTCGGCGACGGGCCGGAGATGGCACTGGTCGGCCTGCGCGGCAGCGACCGCGACCGGCTGTTCGATACGATGGCGGGGTTCGCGCCGGTCGTGGCGCGGTAAGCCAGGGCTGGACCGCATTCCTTCACTGTCATCCCCGCCTACGCGGGGACGACAGGTAAGTACGTTTGTTCGTTAGCCCGCCAACTGCCCCATCAGATGCTCGGCCGACGAGACGCTGAACGCGCCGGGGTCTTCGATGTTGAGCTGCTCGACGATGCCGTTGCGGACCAGCATCGAGAAACGCTGGCCGCGCGTCCCCATGCCGAACTTGCTGCCGTCCATCGTCAAGCCGAGTGCCGAGACGAAGTCGGCGTTGCCGTCGGCGAGCATCGTCACCTTTCCAGCAGCGCCCGCGCTCGCGCCCCACGCGCCCATGACGAAGGCGTCGTTGACCGAAACGCAGACGATCTCATCGACCCCCGCCGCCGTCATTGCCGTCGCGTTGCTGATATAGCCGGGCAGGTGCTTCGCCGAGCACGTCGGGGTGAATGCGCCGGGGACCGAGAACAGCGCGACGGTGCGACCGGCGAACAGTGCCTCGGTCGAAATCGGCTGCGGCCCGGCTTCGGTTGCCTTGATCAGCGTCGCGCTCGGGACGGCATCGCCTACTTTGATCGTCATCGTCGTCTCTCCCTCGGATTGCGCGCCTGCGATAGCGGGGCGCATTGCCCCCGTCCAGCGAGGCGGCGTAAGGACCATGCGGTGACCGACCCGCGTTATCTTGTAGGCCAGCTGCTGCTGTCGATGCCGGGAATCGGCGACGATCGCTTCGCCCGCGCGGTCATTGCGATGTGCGTCCACGATGATGATGGCGCGCTCGGCGTGATGGTCAACCGGGTCCATCACGGCTTGACGGTCCGCGAACTGATGATGCAGCTCGACGTCGATCCCGGCGCGACCCCCGACGTGCCAGTGATGTCGGGCGGCCCGGTCGAATCGTCGCGCGGCTTCGTCCTCCACTCGCCCGACTATGCGGGGCAGGCGACGATCAGCGTCGGCAGTCTTGGCGGCGAACGCTGGGGGCTGACGTCGACCGTCGATGTGTTGAAAGCGATCGCACTCGGCAAAGGGCCGACGCGGTGGCTGTGCGCGCTCGGCTACACGGGCTGGGGCGCGGGGCAGCTCGATGGCGAATTGCTGCGCCATGGCTGGCATAGCATCGACGGAAGCGATGAGCTTATCTTTGCAACAGCCGTCGAGCGCCGCTGGCCGCGCGCGTTCGGGCAGCTGGGGATCGATGTCGGCCACCTGTCGGCGGTGGCGGGGCGGGCGTAACCTTCGCGAGACGCGGGTTGGTCGTGGAACTTCGGCCTTCCCTCTCTGTCAGCCCCGCCTTCGCGAGGATCACACCCGGACTGGGTTGCTACTTTTACCTCAGAAAATCCCCAGCACCTTCTTGCGCTTCGGCTTGTCCGTCTTGGCGACCTTGACCTTCGGGTCGGCCGGCGCGGCGGCGACCTGGGCGGCGGTTTCGGCGCCTTCGA
This sequence comes from Sphingomonadales bacterium, assembly GCA_038226115.1. Lineage (GTDB taxonomy): Bacteria > Pseudomonadota > Alphaproteobacteria > Sphingomonadales > Sphingomonadaceae > Polymorphobacter_B. The sequence continues at coordinate 3,429 of JBBRQR010000229.1, forward strand.
TCGCGGCGCAGTTCGAATTCTTCGCGGTGCCGAGATCGACGAACGGCAGGATCGCCGCAACCGGCGTGGCGACGATGCCGAGCAGGACGCTTGCGCCGCCGCGGGTCAGCAGTTCCTTCGAGATCGGGTTGACCTTGGGGGCGGCGAACCAGCCGTTGATGCCGATCGGCGACTGGCCGGAAAACAGGCTGAACTCCTTCGACCGCCCGCGCAGCGACAGGCCGAGCGATTCGTCCTTGAAGCTGAACTGCCCCTTCATTGCATAGACTGCTCGCCCGGTGTCGAACAGGACCGGATCGGCGGCCGCGACCCCGTCGCGCACGGTGAAGGCGGCGACGCCGCAGCGGATGTCGCGCGATTTCTTGAGGTCCTTGCCGAGCAGGGCGACGACGAAGTTCTGAACGTCGAGCTTTGCCAGCTCGATGTTGCGGATCCACAGCGTTCCCTTGCTGACGACAACCGCGATCCGCCCGCTCGAGCGCCCTAGCGACGCACGCACCGAATCGCCGGTGCCCTTCAGCTTGATATGCCCGGCGACGTTGGCGGTGGTGCCGTTGTCCTCGACCTTGAACGAGGTCAGCAGCTTGCCGATCGGGACGGCGGTCATGCGGATGTCGTAGTCGGTCGTCACCGGCTCGTGGTGCGCGTCGAGGTCGATCATGGCGGTAACACGTCCGCCGAACACGTCGAACGCGACCGGGGTCAACTTCAGGTCGCGGTCGTCGAGATCGACTTTGATGAGGAGATTGCCGATCGGCACGTTGCCGGTCCGAACCCGGGTGGCAGAATATTTGACGTCGGCGTCGAACCCTTTCAACGAGTCGATCTGCAGCGCGGCATCGGGCAAGACGCGCGGGTGGCCATTTTCCATCGTGATGACCGCCTTGCCGCCCTTCGCATCGAGTTTTTCGGGCGAATAACCGAGCCACGGCCCGATATCGAGGGCGTCGAGCGTATCGCTGTGCAGCATGCCGGTCAGCTTCGTCCGGGGTCCGCCGGTCGTGGCGACAAGACCGCCAGCAAGGTCTGAATCGCCGAAGCGACCACGAATACCGTTGAACTTATAGTCGCTGCCAGCCTTGGTGAAGTGCGATGTCAGCCGGTATGGGCGGGTCGCCGGGGCCGTCGCACCGACGAGCTTGAACAGCGTTTGCAGGTTCTTGCCCGCGATCGTCACGCGCAGGTCGGCGCCGTCGATCCGAGTTGTGCCGGGCAGGGTCCCGACGATGTCAATCGCGGTCTGCGCGGCATTGGCGTGGAGGTCGAGCCCGGTCGCGCCGCCGGTGATCGTCGAATTCGGCGTCGTCAGCGCCCCGCGCAGGGTGAACGGCGCGTTGAGCGCGGTCCCGCC
>JBBRQR010000230.1:0-4704 GCA_038226115.1 Sphingomonadales bacterium
GAACTTCGTGTGAACTTCGGCTCGGCGCGCGAAGGCGGCGGAGGGTTAGTGCCTCCGCCTATTCGCCCGGTGCGTCGGGCGTGATGCGCCAGCCATGGTCTTCGAAGATCGTGTCCTCAACCGGGGTCCCAGCCCCGTCGCGTGCCGGAGCAAAGCGGTAGCGGGTGATGACGAGGCGGCAGGTGGCCGCGTCGAGCAAATCGCTTCCGCTCGGCGCTGTGACGTAGCAGCGTGTAATCCGCCCTTTGGCGTCGATATCGTAGCGCGTCGTCAGCTTGCCCTCGACCCCGGCGCGGCGCGCTTCGGGCGGATAGTCGCGGCCGGTGATCGCGCCGTGGATCAGGCGGGCGGGGGTGCCACCCGCACCGGTGCCGTCACCGCCCGATCCTGCCCCGCGCCCGTCACCCTGTCCCCCCGCTCCGGTACCTTGTCCTGTAGTCGCCGCTCCCGACGAACTCTCCGCTCCGGTAGCGGCGACGGGGGCGGCGATGACCAGCGGCGGGGGTGGCGGCAGTCTTATCACCGGAACCGGCGCGACGACCTGGGTCGGGGTTGCTCGGGCGTGCGGTGGCGCAGCCGCGCCTGCGGGTCGGCGGATGGCGACCTTTACCGGGACGACCAAAGGTTTTGGTACCGGCGGCTGGGCGACGTCAAACACCTTAATGTCTTCAGTCAGCCTTTTGACGAGTTTCCCCGACAGGCCGGTAATCAACACCCAGCCGACGACCAGCTGTAGCGCGATGGCCCCAGCAGCGGCGGCGACGCGGCTGCGGCGGTTCGGTGTGAAGGTGACGGTCATGATCTGTACAACGCTCGGGTGCTGTGAGAGTTCGACAGGGGGCAAGTGACGAAGACACGCACGGGTCGGCGCTCACAAAAAGGGGCGGGCCATTGCTGGCCCGCCCCCAATACTCAACGCTACGTCGTGATTACGGCATCAGGACGGTGTCGACGACGTGGATCACGCCGTTCGACTGGTAGACGTCCTTGATCGTGACGGTCGACATGCCGCCCTTGGCGTCGGTCAACATGAGCTTGCCGCCCATCATCTTGGCCGTCAGCGGCTCACCTTGGACGGTGGTCAGCGTTGCCTTGCCGTGGCCCATCTTGATCGCCTTAGCGATCGCCTTGGAATCCATTGCACCCGAAACGACGTGATACGTCAGGATCTTGGTCAGCGTGTCCTTGTTCTCGGGCTTGACCAACGTGTCGACAGTGCCGGCGGGAAGCTTACCGAACGCGGCGTTGGTCGGCGCGAAAACAGTGAACGGGCCCGGGCCCGACAGCGTCTCGACGAGGCCGGCGGCCTTGACGGCGGCGACGAGGGTGGTGTGATCCTTCGAGTTGACCGCGTTCTCGATGATGTTCTTGGTCGGGTACATCGCTGCACCGCCGACCATCACCGTCTTCGAGTGCATCATCGCGGCACTGGCGCCGACCGAAAGACCGGCAGCGGCAGCCGCAACAAGAGCCGCACCAAGCGCGCGCTTGAGGTTTGTCATAACTGATCTCCGTTTTTTTACACGTCCGGATGGAGTGGACGCGAGTGATACGATTAGCGGAGCAATATGGTTGCGCCGCCGTCGGATCAGATCACTGTCAGCTTGCCGGCTGCGACAACAGGTCCGGTCGGCTGCCCGGTCGGCGACCCCCCGTCGGGTTCGAGGCTAATCGCCAGCGTCGCCCCATTGGTCAGCCGGCTACGCAATACTTCCGGAACGCGATGCGCCTGCGGGTCGTGGAGGTCGATTACGCCAAGCGATACCGGCTTGTCGGTGCCGACGATGACCCACAGCTCGGGAGTCAGACCGCCGCTGGCATCCTTCGCCGCCGGGGTCAGGATGACCGCCCCGCGCGCCGGATCGTAGGTCGCGGTAATCATCACGGCCTTTGCTGCGTTAGTTGATGCCATTGATGCTGCAAGCAGTGGCGGTGGCGCGGCAATGGGCGTGGCCGGGCGGGAAACGAGAAGGGCAAGTGCGACCGCAGCGACTGCGCTCGCACCAAAGGCTAGGCCGCGCCACAGTTTGACCGTCGAATCGACACCTCGCGCGATCACCGAAGGGGGTGGGGTTGCGATCGGGCCACGAAATAGCTCGCTTTCGATACACGACCACACCGCAAGCGGCGGCGCGACGGGGGCGACCGCGTTGACCAACGGCGCAAGATCGGCCTGCCAGCGGGCGACATCGATGGCGAAATCGGAGTCCCGGCGCAGGCGCAACTCGGCGGCACGTAGCGCCGGGCCGTCGAGGGCGCCGAGGGCAAAGTCCATCGCTACGGCGTCGCCGTCGGGGACCATGTCGGCCAGCACGTCGTCGCTCATGCCAGTTCCCCACGCATCCGGATCAGCCCGCGGCGAACCCAGCTTTTCAAGGTGCCGATTGGCATGCCCTCGCGCTCGGCGAGCGCCTGGTAGGTCATCCCTTCGTAATAAGCGCTTCTAATAATGGCGGCGTGGCGCGGATCGAGCCGGTCGAGCGCGGCGGTAACGCGGCGCGCATCATTGGCGGAGTCGATCAGATCATCGGCGGCCGGCGATGGCTCGACGACCTCGGCGGCAAGGTCGAGCGTCGTCGTCGGGCGGCTGCCGCGTGCGCGTAGACGGTCGATCGCCCGGTTGCGCGCGATCGTCGCCATCCAGGTAATCGGGCTCGCGCGCGTAGCGTCGAACTCGGCAGCCTTGCGCCAAACGGTGATGTAAACTTCCTGCAACACGTCCTCAGCCTCGCTCCTTTCGGCCAAGATACGCAGGATAATGCCAAACAGCTTCGCCGAGGTCGCATCATAAAGATGCTTAAGCGCCGCACGGTCTCCGGCGGCGATGCCGGCAAGGTGGGAGACGATGTTGAGCGCACCGCTCATGCAGGGATCACGGGTATCGCAATCGGGCCGTCGGCACGACCTTGGACGAACTGGTCGACATACGCATTTCCAGAAACGTCGATCATGTCGCGGGGACCCTGCCACACGATGCGGCCGGCGTACAACATGGCGATGCGGTCGGCGATCTTGCGCGCGCTCGCCATGTCGTGAGTGATCGTCAGCGCGGTGATCTTCAGGTCGCGGACGAGGCTGACGATGAGGTTGTTGATGACGTCGGCCATGATCGGATCGAGGCCGGTCGTCGGCTCGTCGAAGAAAATGATTTCGGGCCGCGCGGCGACAGCGCGGGCAAGCGCGACGCGTTTTTGCATCCCACCGGACAGTTCGGACGGGCGCAGGTCGGCGACATCAGCGCCCAGACCGACGCGGGCAAGATTATCGATCGCAGCCAATTTTAAGCGGTTGGCCCCGAGGTTGCGCGGCAAGGCGAAGCTGACGTTGCGCCAGACCGGCAACGAATCGAACAGCGCCCCGCCTTGGAACAGCATTCCAAACTTGGCCTGGTGCGCCGCCAGCGCCGCTCCGCGTAACGTCGTCACCTCGACCCCGTCGACGACGATGCTGCCCGAATCAATGCGAAGCAGGCCGAGAATCGACTTGATCAGCACCGATTTGCCCGTCCCCGAGCCGCCAATGACGACGAGCGACTCGCCTGTCGCAATGTCGAGGTCGACGCCGTCGAGCACCTTTTTCGCCCCGAACGCCTTGCACACCCCGCGAAGCCGGATAGTCACGGTCAGCGACCGCCGAAGACGATAACGGTGATGACGAGGTTCGCCATCAGGATCAGGATGAACGCGCTGACGACCGCACTTGTCGTCGCTTTACCAACACCTTCGGCCCCGCCGTTTGAATTGAAGCCGTGGTAGCAACCCATCAGCGCGATGATGAAACCAAACACCGCCGCCTTGACCAGCGACGAGACGACATCGTCGGCTTTGAGGTACGCCATCGTCCGATTGAGGTATTCCGCCGCGTTGAATCCGAGCCGGGTGGTCGCGAGGACGAAGCCACCGAGCACGCCGATGATGTTCGAGACCAGCACGAGGAATGGCATGACCAGTGTCGCCGCCAGCACGCGCGGCGCGATCAGGTAGCGGAAGGGGTCGGTTCGCAGCGTCGTCAGCGCGTCGATCTGTTCGGTCACGCGCATTGTGCCGAGCTCGGCCGCCATCGCCGACGACACCCGCCCGGCGACCATCAGCCCGCCCAGCACGGGACCAAGCTCGCGGACAATGGCGATGACGGTCACGGCAGGGACCGTCGCGGCGGCGTTGAACCGGCTGCCGCCGATGAAGATCTGCTGCGCCAGCGCCGCGCCGGTGAACAGCGCGGTCAACCCGACGACGGGAAGCGAAAACCAGCCAATGACGACGATCTGCTCGATCAGCCGTGCGGGGTAATAAGGCGGCAGGACAGCGTGCGCGACGGCGCGACCCGCGAACAGCACCACGCGCCCGATCGACGCCAGTCCGCCAAGGATAAAGCGTCCGATCGCGCGCAGGACGCCGACGATATCATGGGAAAAGCCGGTCATGCGTTGCGACTCGCATAGCGGTGGCCAAGGCCGGTCAGCAACTCATATTCCGATCGGCCGGTCGCAACGGTGGCGCGGGCGAGGTCGAAATCGACCCGGACCCAATCGCCTTCACCGACGTCGGCGGCGGTGATGTCGACGACGATCAGGTCCATCGACACTCGTCCCACGACCGGGCAGCGGACGCCGTCGACGATGACGGTACCGCCTGCCCCAAGGGCACAGGCAAAGCCGTCGGCATAGCCAAGGTTGACGACGGCGACGCGAGTGTCGCGCGTTGC
>JBBRQR010000231.1:0-4646 GCA_038226115.1 Sphingomonadales bacterium
GAGGAGAAGGGGCTGCTGGGATCGGACTATTATGCCAAGCACCCACTCTATCCGCTAGCGACGACAGCGCTCGTCATCAACCTCGACCCGCACGTCGTCCTCCCCGCCGCGCGCGATATCGAGCTGATCGGCGGCGGGCGGACACCGGTCGAAGCCGATGTCGTTCGCATCGCCCGCGCGCACGGCCTGCGCGTCGATCCCGAACCCTCGCCCGAAGCGGGGTGGTACTTCCGGTCCGATCATTATTCATTCGCCCGCATCGGGGTGCCGGCGATCGCGTTCCGCGCCGGGCGCGACCTGATCGACGGCGGCGAGGCGGCCGGAGCTCCGATCGTCGCGACGTATAACCGCGACCGCTACCATCAGCCGAGCGACGCCTTCGACCCGGCGTGGACCTTCGCCGGTACGGTGCAGGAGGCGACGGTCGCGTTCGCGCTCGGCGCCGAGGTAGCCAACACCACCGGCTGGCCAGCGTGGCAGACGGGTAGCGACTATGACGTACTGCGGCAGACGACGGCGACCGACCGGCATTAGGGCGAGCACAAGGGGACGACAATGAACGCAACGATCGACCGGCGCACGATGCTCAAGGGGGCCGCCGCCGGGGCGGCTCTGACCCTCCCTGGGGTGGCTATGGCCGAGGTCGATCCCGCGCTGCGCCGTGCGGTAGCGGCCGGTCACGATGCTGCGATCCAGCGACTGCGCGACTGGATCGCCCTGCCAACGATCGCCGCCGAGAAGCTCAACATCGAGCCGGGCTGCAGCCACATGATGATGCTCGCCCGAGATGCCGGGTTCGAGCACGTCCAGCGAGTCGCGACCGACGGTGTGCCGGGGGTGTTTGCGACAATGGACAACGGCGCAAAGAAGACGCTCGCGCTGTACTTCATGTACGACGTTAAGCAGTTCGACCCGGCCGAATGGTCGTCGCCACCGCTCGAGGGCCGCTTTGTCGATCGCGCAGGGCTAGGCAAGGTGCTGATCGGTCGTGGCGCAACCAACCAGAAAGGCCCGGAGGCGATCGTGCTCGCCGCTCTTCACGCCTACAAGGCGATCGGGCGCAAGCCGCCGGTTAACCTTGTCCTCGTCTGCGAGGGCGAGGAGGAGATAGGTTCGCCCCACTTCCCTCAGATCGTCCGGCGGCCCGACATCCTCGCGGCGTTGAAGCCCTGCGTCGGTGCGATCATCCCGGCAGGGTGGCAGAACCCGGTCGACGGGGGCGTCGTCGTCAACCTTGGCGCGAAGGGGATCGTCGAGCTCGAACTCGTCGCCACCGGCACACAATGGGGACGCGGGCCTGCGAAGGACCTGCATTCGAGCAACAAAGCGATCGTCGACAGCCCGGCGTGGCACCTCGTCGAGGCGTTGACGACACTGGTTACGGCCGACGGCAACACGCCCGCGATCGACGGCTGGTTCGAGCACGTCCGCGCGCTGACCCCGCGCGAGAAGGCGATGATCGCCGACTCCGCCGCCAAGCGCGATCCCGCCGAGGCGATGCGCAGCATGGGCATCAAGCATTTCGTCGGCGACCTTGCGTGGCCGCAGGTCCTCGAGCGCGAGGCGGCGATGCCGACGGTTAATATCGAGGGACTGGTGTCGGGCTACACTGGTCCCGGGGGCAAAACGATTCTGCCGTCGCGCGCGGTCGCCAAGATCGACATGCGCCTCGTGCCCGACCAGACGAAGGACGACTGCGTCGCCAAGCTCAAGGCGCACCTCGCGAAGCGCGGCTTCGGCGACATTGAGGTTAACGTCAGCGGTGGCTACGACCCAACCGAGACGAGCGAGACTTCGTCGCTGATCAAGGCCGAACTGGCGGCGTACGCGCGCGCCGGGATCAAGACGTCGGTCTATCCGCGCCTGTCGGGGTCATGGCCGGGCTTCGTCTTCACCGCCGCCCCTGTGTCGCTACCTGCCGGTCAGTTCGGCTTCGGGCACGGGAATGGCGCGCACGCTCCCGACGAGTACATGCTGATCGACAGCGTTAATCCGAAGGTGCTGGGGTTCGACGACGCGACGCTGGGCTTCATCGACTTCTTCGCTGAAGTGGCAGCGGTCGGTTAGTCTAGCCGCCGTGTCTATCGGAACAGCGACTTCGCTACCGTGACGTGAACGCCCTTGTTGCGGTCAACGAGCTCGGTGATCTCGACATCGCCGGCGACGCTGATGAGCATATACGCGTCGTCACGGCTGAGGTGCTTTTCGGCGACGAGGAAGTCGATCATGTTGCGCAGCGCCTTGCGCGTCGCGTTCGACAGGTCGTCGTCGAACCCCATAGCGATATAATGTGTCGGCGTCTCGGCGCGCGGATAGGCGAGCGGCGCACCCTTATGGAGGACGAACTCGAGCGTGCCGACGAGCGAGGTTTCGAGTGCGGTAATGTCGACCTCGCCGTTGCCTTGCCCAGCATGGCCATCGCCGATCTCGAAGAGCGCGCCCTTCGCGTGGACGGGAAGAAACAGCGTCGTACCGGCGACCAGCGCCTTGTCGTCCATATTGCCGCCGATTATCGTCGGCGGCGCACTGTCGTAGCGACCGAACGATGGCGGAGGTGCGACGCCCATGCTCCCAAAGAACGGGTGGAGTGGGACGTGGATCCCCGGCGCGAATTCGGCAACCATCGCCGTGCGATCGAGTGGGATGATCTTAACGCGGGCATAGGGAAAGTCGTCGGTCAGAAACCCGGCCCCGTAGCGAAAGCCGTTATACGCATAGGGGATCGCCAGCTCGACTTTCCTGATCCGCACCTCTAGCGTGTCGCCCGGCTCCGCTCCCTCGATCGCCACCGGGCCCGTCAGGATATGTCCTCCGGGACCACGGTCCTTGACCTCGTCGAAGACCGCGCGGAGCGCGGGCTCGACATCGCCGGGCGCGACGCCGGCTTTCTCGAGACCGGCGGGGCTGTTGGTCAGCAGCGTATGAAATACCACCGTGTCGCCCGACTTGATTTGCAGCACCGGCTTTGCGGCCGCATCGTAATTGCCCCACGCAACTGTCTGCGGGGTCGCTTCGAGCGTGTAGGTCGCGGCGATGACCGGAACCGGCAAAGATATAAACGCAAGCGCCGAGAGACTGAGAATCTTCATAACCGCATGAGTTGACGACGAAGCGCGTGCCGATCGCGCGTCCGATGGATTGTTCATATGCTCAGGGTCTTTCCGCACCTACGTCGCCGAGCGACCTTGGCCGGCTGAATATCGATCTGGCAAGGGGCCGGAAGCCATCTTGCAGCTGTAGGGCGAGCGGCTGTGAGAAGCGGACGTTGGTTCGCATGCCACGAAGACCCAGTCTCGGTCATCCAGCTTTCCGGGAGCGCTTCCCAAATGCGGACGCTGATTCATCGGCCTCCTCCAAGACTGATCCCGCGCAGGTGAGGAAAGCATCTTGGTATTCTGAATGTCGGCGAGGCCGGGGGGCTCATCGAGACGCTGTTTCGCTGAAGTCTGCCTTTACTGCTACCCGCGCTGTGCTCAGCCCATACAAGACGATTTACGGATCATACTTTGCGAGATTCGCTGGATCGCGTCGCGGGGTGGCGAGGCAGTTATGCCGAGCCGGAGGGGGCGCGCTCGTCGGTGATGGCCCCCTTCCGTCGTCTCACTGTGCTCGCCGACACTTCCCCCTCACGAGGGGGAGGAGAAGATCGCTACCCCCGGGAGATTGCTGCGCCAGAGATTCCGATATAGCCTCGCTTCGGGCAAGCTGGGGCGGAGCATGATCGGGCAAGCAGCGTGGGCGCTCGCGTTGGCGGGCGCGCTGTCGGCCGGGGGAGCGGCGCTCGCCCAGCCTACACACGACATGCCGCCCTCCGGCATGGCAATGCCGCCGTCGGGCGCGCCGGCGAGCTTCGCCGAATGGGCGAAGGGCGCGCGGCTCTATCAAAACCTTGGGAGCTTTCACCGCAAGGCCAGCACTAAATCGCCCCTCGCGCAGGCCTATTTCGACCAGGGCATGCGCCTGCTCTGGGCGTTCAACCACGACGAGGCGGCGCGGTCCTTCGCCAGGGCGGCGGAGATCGATCCCACCTGCGCCGCCTGCTTCTGGGGCGTCGCCCTGACGCTCGGGCCCAACTACAACATGCCGATGATGGCCGACGCGCGCGCACGCGTCGGCTGGGAGGCGGTGGAGCGGGCCCGGGCGCTGGAGGGCCGCGCCAGCCCGGTCGAACGCGCCTTGATCGAGGCCATCGCCAAACGGTTTGCCGGGTCGAAGCCGCTGAACCCCATGTCGGGCGCGCCCGTGCTGGCCGCCTATGCCGAGGCGATGAAGGACCTCGCCCGCCTCTTCCCGAACGACCTCGACGTCCAGACGATGTCTGCCGAGGCGCAGATGACGCTGAAGCCGTGGCAACTCTGGACCGCGGACGGCAAGGCCGTACCCGGCACGGAAGAGATCATCGCCCAGCTGAAGGCCGTGCTGGCGAAGGACCCCCGCCATCCCGGCGCCAACCACTATCTGATCCATGCGGTCGAGGCCTCGCCCCACCCGGAAGAGGGCTTGCCGGCGGCCGAGCGGCTGAAGAACATGATGCCGGGCGCCGGGCACCTGCAGCACATGCCCGCCCACATCCTGCAGCGCGTCGGCCGCTATGAGGCCTCCGCCGAGGCCAATCGCGAGGGGGCGGCGGCGGACGTGGCCTACTA
>JBBRQR010000232.1:0-4631 GCA_038226115.1 Sphingomonadales bacterium
AAAGCCAGGCGGAGTCTTTTTCATTCTCGACCACGAAGCCCCGCCAGCGACCGGCACTGCCGCGATCGCCACGCTCCACCGCATCGAAAAGGCGCAGGTTGTCCGCGAAGTCACCGCTGCGGGTTTCCGCCTCGTCACCGAAGGCGATTTCCTGCGCGATGCGAGCGACGACCACAGCCAGCCGATTTTCGACAAGAAGGTGCAGGGTCATACCGACCAATATGCGCTGAAATTCGTCAAGCCGCGATGAGCGGCACATCGTCTATGACCAACGCGCTGACGATCACCGGCCTTCGCAAGGCGTTCGCTACCGTGGCCGTCGACGGGCTCGATCTGACCGTGCGTCGTGGCGAGCTGTATGCGCTGCTCGGGCCGAACGGGGCAGGCAAGACGACGACGCTGCGGATGGTTGCGGGGTTGTTGCCACCCGATGCGGGGTCGATCGACATCATGGGGGTCGATGCGCACGCCGACCCGATCGCGGCGAAGCGGCAAGTGGCCTATCTGCCCGACGAGCCGCTGTTGTACGACAAACTGACGCCGCTCGAATATCTCGATTTCGTTGCCGGATTATGGGGGATCGACCCGGCGACGGCGGCGGCGACCGCCGAGGATCTGCTCCGCACCCTCGATCTGTGGGACCAGCGCGATGCCCGCTGCGAGACGTTTTCGCGCGGCATGAAGCAGAAGGCGGCGCTCGCCGGGGCCTTGATCCACGACCCCGCGCTGCTGATTCTCGACGAGCCGCTGACCGGCCTCGACGCCGGTGCGGCGCGGACGGTCAAAGACCTGCTTGTGGCGCGGGTTCGCGGCAACGGGACGGTCATTCTGACAACCCACATCCTCGAAGTCGCCGAGCGGCTGGCCGACCGAATCGGGATCATCCGCGCCGGGCGACTGGTTGCCGAAGGGACGCTGGCCGAGTTGCGCGCGGCGCAAGGCGAAGCGGGAGCGAGCCTTGAGGATATGTTCATCGCGCTGGCCGGGAGCCAAAAACCAGCGAAGCCCGGCGACGGCGCATGACCCCCGGCGGTTTTGCGTGGCTGGTGCGCCACGAACTGCGCCTTGCGCTGCGCGGGACAGGGCGCGCGCGGACGGGGTGGCGCGGGTGGTTGGCGCGCACCGCTCCGCTGCTGTTGCTCGCGGCGGTCCCGGTGGTCGGCGGGATCGGCCTTGGCATCGCGCTGGGGGTGGCAGAACCCGGCCATCGCGGTCTGGGTTTCGACGTGCCGTCCGGCCCGATCGGCGCGGTGGTCATCGCGCTGTTCGTCCTGATGATGTCGACGGCTGCAATCGGCGTCTTGCGAACCTTTCACGATCGCGGCGATCTCGATCTGCTTCTCGCCGCGCCGATTCCGGCGGCGCGGGTGCTGGCGGCCAAGTCGGTCGGCGTCGCGGTCAGTGTCGCCGCCCCGTTCATTGTCGTGATTGCACCGTTCGGGCTGACCCGCGCGGTGCTTGGCCAGCCTGGCTGGATCGGCGTCGTGACGATGGTCGGCGTCGACGCGATGCTCGCCACCGCGATCGCGATCGTTGCCGTCGGCGGGCTGGTGGCGGCGCTTGGGCCACGCCCGGCGCGGGTCGTGGTTCAGCTTGGCGCGGCGGCGATCGGTGGCGCGGTGTTCCTCGCGACGCAGGCGCCGAGCTTCGCCCCCATCCTTGCGCGCCGACTGTTCGATGTCGCCATCCGCCCATGGCCGACCCCGCTCGACTGGCCCGCGCGCGCGGCGCTGGGCGAGCTGGTACCGCTCGCGGCAATGATCGGCATTGCCGTCGCGGCCATATCGCTCGCCGCCCGGCGCGGCGCGCGCGCCTTTGTCGCCTCGGGTGACAGCGGGCGCGGCGGGGCCAAGGCGCAGACGACGACGGTCCGCTTCCACGCCGGGCTGACGCGCGCGATTGTCGTCAAGGAACTGCGCCTGATCGCGCGCGACCCCGAACTGATTACCCAGATCGCGCTGCGCCTGATCTACCTGATCCCGGCGGCGGCGCTGCTCGTGCGCGGGCGGCACGATGGCGGCGCGACATCGTCGGGACCCGCCATCGCGGCGGCGGCGACGGCGTTTGCGACGTTGCTTGCCTCGAGCTTCGCGTGGATCGTCGTCGCCGCCGAAGACGCCCCCGACCTGCTCGCCGCCGCGCCGCGCACCGCCGCCGTGATCGCGCGTGCCAAGCTGATCGCGGCGACGGCCATTCCGCTGACGCTGGTCGCAGTCGCCGCAATCGCGGTCGCAGCGGTCGATCCGGCGGCAGCGGCAGCGACGCTTGGCGTCGGTATCGTCGCGGCGGTGACGGCCGCGCAGCTTCAGGCGTGGTTCGGCAAGCCTGCGCCACGCAGCGCGTTTCGGCGCCGGGCGCAGGCATCGTTCGTCATCGGGGTCGGCGAGCTGATTCTCGCGGCGGCATGGGCAGCGACGGCGAACCTGCTCGCGCAAGGGTCGGCGTGGGCGGCCGCTCCGGCATTGGTCGCCGCAATGATCATCGCCGGTGCCGCCGAAGCGCGAAAAACTGCCGCCTAGCTTCAAACACTGGCGGCGATCGACAGACGGTACGATAGGCTTGCCGCCACAGCCACAGTCCTGCCCTTGATTGCCGCGAATATGGTCGAACAGGCAATGGAGTTCGATGCCTAGGCCAGCCCCAGCACCTTGTGGGTCTGCAGCCCCAGCCGCCAGCGTGGGTGGGCGAGGCAATAGGCGATCGCTGCCGCCGTGTTCGCCACGACGGCGGGACCGTCCATCGGTTGCAGGAAGAAGTGATCGAACGCGAGGTGCTCGAAACGATCGGGTAGCGCCAGCGGCTGCGGATAGACGAGTTTTAGCTCGTCGCCTGCGATCAACATCAGCGGCGCCGCGGCCTTCGGACTGACGCAAACCCAATCAAGCCCCGGCGGCGGCACCTGTGTCCCATTCGTCTCGACCCCAACTGAAAAGCCCGCACCGTGGAGCGCGTCGATCAGCGCGGCGTCGACCTGCAGCAGCGGCTCGCCGCCGGTGCAAATGACGAGGCGATGGTCGGCCCCGGCTCCCCACGCCGCCGCGACCGCCGCCGCGAGGGTCGCCGCATCGGCGAACTTGCCGCCGCCGGGACCGTCGATGCCGACGAAGTCGGTGTCGCAGAAGGTGCAGACGGCGGCGGCGCGATCGACCTCACGACCCGACCACAAATTGCACCCGGCAAAGCGGAGGAACACCGCGCGCCGTCCGGTCTGCGCGCCCTCGCCCTGGAGAGTGACGTAGAGTTCCTTGACCGCGTAGGCGGTCCGACGACCAGTTACGGCGTAGGTCACTGCCTCCCCTCCCCTTCAGGGGAGGGGTCGGGGGTAGGGAACGAGGGCGAAGCCGAGTTTCCTTCCGCCCGGTCGTCTCCCCACCCCCTGGCCGCGCTTCGCGCGTCTCTCACCCATCCCCTGAAGGGGAGGGGTCGGGTGCCGCTCACAACGCCGGGTCCGCCACGCCCGCCTCGGCGAAGCCTTTTGCGCGCAGGCGGCACGAGTCGCACTCGCCGCACGGGCGTCCGCCAGGCGTCGGGTCGTAGCAGCTCCATGTCAGCGACAGGTCGACGCCGAGGATGCCCGCCTCGCGGACGATGTCGGCCTTGGTCATCGTTTTCAGCGGCGCGTGGACGGTGAAGCCGCCGTCCTTCGTGGCGACGTTGGCCAGCGCCTCGAACGCCGCAATGAACGCTGGACGGCAGTCGGGATAGCCCGAATAGTCGAGCGCATTGACCCCGATGAACAGGTCCGTCGCCCCCGCCGCCTCGGCCCAGCCGAGCGCGACGCTCAGGAAGATCGTATTGCGCGCCGGAACATAGGTGACGGGAATCCCGGGCTCCACCCCGCCTTTAGGCACCGCGATATCGGCGGTCAGCGCCGACCCGCCGAAGCCGCGCAGGTCGAGCGGCAGGACGATGTGGCGCTCGACCCCGATGGCGGCGGCGACGCGCGCGGCGTGGTCGAGTTCGATGCGGTGCCGCTGATTATAGTCGATCGTCAGCGCGAGGAGACGAAACCCCTGCGCCTTGGCAATGGCGGCCACGGTTGTCGAGTCGAGCCCGCCGGAAAGGAGGACGACGGCGAGCGGACCGCTCATGGGTCGAGGTGGAACGACCGCGCGCAGAACGCGCAGTCGACCTTGATCCGTCCGTCGTCGCTTGCCATGTCGGCACGCTCGTCGGCGGGGAATTGCGCGATGACCGAGCTGATATGCGCGAGCGTGCAGCGGCACCCGCGGGTCGGGACGGGGCCGGGTTGGACGCGGACCTCGTCGTCGTGGAACAGCCGCCAGACGAGGTCCTCCTCGCTCAGCGACACGTCGGTCAATTCGGCGGCGGTCATCGTCGACGACAGCGCGAGGACGTGCTGCCAGTCGGGGTTGAGGTCGGCGACCGACAGCCGCTCGCCGCCGATCTCGGCGCGCGCGAGGTGCTGGACGAGCAGGCCCCCGCCGATCCAGCCCGTCGCGGCGTCCCAGCGGACGGCGAGGCGAATCAGCGTCGGCAGCTGCTCCGAATGGAGGAAATACCCCTCGGCCGCCTCGGCGAGCGACGTGCCTTCGAGCGGCACGATCCCCTGATAGCGTTCGGACGCCGCGGTCGGGTCGAGGGTGATCGCGAGGTGCCCCTCGCCGAAC
>JBBRQR010000233.1:0-4627 GCA_038226115.1 Sphingomonadales bacterium
CTCGGTCAGATGCGCGCGCACCGTGCGCTCGGCAATGTCGAGGCGAAAGCGGATTTCCTTGTTGGCGTGGCCTTCGGCAAGCAGCGCGAGAACGTCGAGCTGACGCGGCGACAGGATCGGCAGCGCGCTCGCCGCCTCGCCGCCAAAGCCGCATCGCCCGGCAACGACATCGTCGATCACCGCGATCATTGCGGCGGGCGGCAGGCTTTTGACGATGAACCCGCTCGCCCCGGCGGCGCGGGCGCGGAGGCGTGACCCGGCATCGGCGCGGCCCGAGATAACGACGCGCGGCAGCGATGGATCGAGCGCGGCGATATCGGCGATCGTCGCGAAACCGTCGCGGTCGGGCAGTTCGAGGTCGACGAGGACGAGATCGACCCCCGCCAGCGCCGCGCAGCCGGCCGCCGAACTATGCGCCGCCGCAAAATGCCAGTCGGGCCGCGCGGCAGCGATCATCGTCGCAAAGCCGTCGACGAACAACGGATGGTCGTCGATCAGCAATAGACGCAACGCACTCCTCCCGCGCGCCGTCGTCGATGCCCCCAGTCCCGTGCGACGCGCCGCAAGACCGGCCTGCGACCGAGTGTAGCAGTGCTCCCGAAGCGACGCGACCGGTCTCTTCGCGGCGATGGCCAATGATCTGGAGCCCCGCGACAGCGCTGCGCTCGCGTCGCGGCGGGGGGTGCGCTAGGGTGATACCATGATTGACGAGACCCTCGACGAACTTCGCCCGCGCCTGATTGCGGCGATGATCCCCCATGTCGCCTTCGACGGCTGGTCGCGCGCGAGCGTTGCCGCCGGAGCCGCCGACGCGGGCATCGACCCCGACGTCGCCGGGCTGGTCTTTCCCAAAGGCGCCGTCGAAATGGCGGTGGCTTATACCGCGCTCGCCAACGCCCGGATGGCGGCGGCGCTCGCGGTCGCCCCGCCGATGAAAATTCGCGACCGCGTCACTCGCGCCGTCCGGGTCCGGCTCGAACAGGCCGAAGGCGAGCGCGAGGCGGTGCGGCGGACGATAATGGTGCTGGCGATGAACCCGGCGACGAGCGCGCGGACGACATGGACGACCGCCGATGCGATCTGGCGCGCGTGCGGCGACACTGCGACCGACTTTAATCACTATACCAAGCGCCTGACGCTGGGGTCGGTCTATGCCGCGACTCTGCTCTACTGGCTCGCCGACGAGAGCAGCGGGCGTGCCGAGACATGGGATTTCCTCGACCGCCGCATCGCCGGGATCATGGGGATCGAAAAGGCCAAGGCCCGCGTCCGCGCGGCGACGGCGAACCTGCCCGACGTCGCCCAGTTGCTCGGGCGGCTCCGCTACCCGGCGGTCTAGGAGCGCGACAGCGCGGCGTCAGTCGACCGCCACCGCCGCGCCGCCGACGATCGGTTTTGGCGCGGGTGGACGGTCGGCGGTAACGTCCGGATCGCGGTCACGCCAGCGGCGGCGGCGCAACAGCGTGTCGAGCATATCGCGCCGCTCGACGAAGTGCGGCGGCAGGGCGCGCGCGGTCACTGGACCCCCGGCTCGCCGAGGTGCGCGGCCTTCCACTGCATCGCCATGTGGATGCGCGTCCGCCCCGACGGATGGTCGAAGAACACCGCCTCCTCGAACGGGGTCGGCTCGAGTTTCCGATACTGGCCGAGGCGGATCGCCGAGCGTGCGAAGCCGTCGGGCGCGCGCGAAGCGTTGACCCCGAAGATGTCGGCCTGCGCCTCGTGGAAGCGCGTCAGCGAGTTGGTCACCGGGGTCAGGGCGAAGAAAAATAGCGACAGCACGATCATCGCTACCGCTACCGCCGCCGGGTCGGTGATGCCCGCAACGCCCCAGTTCGGAAAGCGCCGGATCAGCCCCGGAACCGCCGCCTGCACCGTCGCGAAGCCAATAACGATCAGGACGCCGAAGCCGACGAGCAGCGAGGTCGAATGGCCAAGGATATAATGGCCCGTCTCATGGCCCATCACCGACAGCGTCCCGGCATCGTCGTGCGTGTTGAGCAGGTTATCGTTGAGCGCGACCCGCGCCGTCGGACCGAAGCCCGCGACGTTGGCCGATACCCGCGTCGTCTGCCGCGACGCATCGACGACCATGACATTGGTCACCGGCACGCCGTTGCCCTGCGCGATCTTCAGGATCGCGGTGCGGAGCGGCGA
Source organism: Sphingomonadales bacterium (assembly GCA_038226115.1). Lineage (GTDB taxonomy): Bacteria > Pseudomonadota > Alphaproteobacteria > Sphingomonadales > Sphingomonadaceae > Polymorphobacter_B. The sequence goes on from JBBRQR010000233.1 coordinate 2,158, forward strand.
ATCGGCCATCGGCGTGTACTTGTTGAACAACGGCTCGATCAGCACCGGCGCGAGCATCAGCAGGAACGCCATGACGACGACGGTCAAGCCGCCGGCATAGATCCACCACCGCGTCGGGCTGCGCCGGACGCCCGCCATGATCGCGGCGATCGCGAGCGCGCTGAGCGGGGTGCCGATGGCGAAACCCTTGGCCCAGTCGCCAAACCACGCGGCGAATGTCTGGTTCGACATGCCGTACTGATGTTCGCGGAAGAAGTCGGTGTAGATCGTCCAAGGCAGCGTCACGACCGTCGTCAGCACCATGAAGGCGAGCGCCCAAAACAGCGTTCCCATAAACAGCCGCCGTCCGGTCACCCGCGTCGCCCATGCCGACAGTCGCGCAGCATAGCCAAAGTGCAACGCCGCCCACGTCACCCCGACGCCGACGACAAGGTTCCACAGCAGCAACCAATAGCCGCCTTCGAAATAGGCATCGGATTTCGCCCGCGCGACGCCGTTGAACGTGGCGAGATAGGCGCGGGTCGCGGCTTCGACATCGAATGCTGTGGCGATCATCAAATTCCCCCCGATGTGTCTTGCATAGATAACACAGTACGGAGGCGACGCAACATGGTTTATCGGCGATGGCGCGATGCGGCGAACGCGGCACCTATCGCAATCCGCTTTTTATCGCTAATCATTCGCATTCGCTATTGTGGTGACCACGCGATGACCGTCCATCTTTGCGACCTGTGCCCCGGCGATGCCGCCACGATCGTCGCGATCGACCGCGGCGGCGTCGATCCGGCCAATGCGCGTCAGCTCCACGAGATGGGCTTCGACGAAGGCGTCGACGTGCGAATGCTCCACCGCGCACCGTTCGGCGGCGATCCGCTCATGCTCCGCGTCGGTAACATGGGGGTCGCGCTGCGCCGCAGTCTCGCGGCGATGGTCGTCGTCGAGCGGCTGGCGGGGGAGCGCACAGCGTGAACGCGCCGGTCGTCATTGCGCCGGTCGTCGCTCTCGTCGGCAATCCCAATGCCGGCAAGACGAGCCTGTTCAACGCGCTGACCGGATCGCGGCAGAAGGTCGGCAACTATCCCGGCGTCACCGTCGAGCGGAAGTTCGGTCGCCTCGCGCTGCCCGACGGGCGGACGGTGCGCCTGATCGATCTGCCCGGCACCTATAGCCTGACGCCGCGCTCGCCCGACGAGGCGGTGACGCGCGACGTCGTCCTCGGCACTCAGGCCGGGGAGGCGCGGCCCGACGCGATCGTCGCGGTGGTCGATGCCACCAACCTGCGGAACCACCTGCGTTTCGTCCTCGAACTGCGGCGGCTCGGGCTGCCGATGGTCGTCGCGCTCAACATGGCCGACCTCGCCGAGCGCGACGGCACGACGATCGATGTCGCGCGCCTGAGCACTATTCTCGGATTGCCGGTCGTGTCGACGGTTGCGGTCCGACGGCGGGGGCTGACCGAGATCGGCGCGGCGCTCGCGCCACTGCTGACCGGCACGGCGCCGCCGCCCGCCGATACCGCCGCCGACCTCGTCCTTCTCCAGCGCGAGGCGCGCGCCATCGCGGCGACGGTGACGACGCAGCATGGGCTGGCGCGCGCGTGGTCGGCGCGCCTCGACGCGGTCGTCCTTCATCCGGTTGCCGGGCCGGTTATCCTCGCGGCGTTGCTGTTCCTGATGTTCCAGGCGGTGTTTGCATGGGCGAAGGTGCCGATGGACGCGCTCGCCGCCGGGGTCGATGGCCTCGGGCGGTGGTTGACGACGATCCTGCCGAACGGCGATCTGCGCTCGCTGCTCGTTGACGGCGTCCTCCACGGCGTCGGCTCGGTCGTCGTCTTCCTGCCGCAGATCCTCATCCTGTTCTTCTTCATTCTGTGCCTCGAACAGTCGGGCTATATGACCCGCGCCGCGTTCCTGATGGACCGCCTGATGGCGCGTGTCGGGTTGAACGGTCGCGCATTCATCCCGCTGATTTCGTCATTTGCCTGTGCGGTCCCCGGCATCATGGCGGCGCGGACGATCGCCGAGCCGCGCGACCGGCTGACGACCATCCTGATCGCGCCGCTGATGACGTGTTCGGCGCGGCTGCCGGTCTATGCCGTCGTCATCGCCGCGTTTATCCCCGACCGCCCGGTGGCGGGAGTGCTCGGCTTGCAGGGGCTGGTGATGTTCGCGCTGTACGGCTTCGGTGTCGCCGGCGCGCTGGTCGCGGCGTGGGCGCTGCGCCGGACGGTGACGCGCGGGCCGACGCCGACATTCCTGATGGAAATGCCGAAATATCAATGGCCCGCTCCGCGCGATATCGGTATCGGCCTGTACCAAAAGGCGTTCGCGTTTCTGGCGCGTGCCGGGGGGATCATCCTCGTCTCGGCGGTCGCTCTATGGGCGCTCGCGACGTGGCCAAAGCCGCCCGCCGGGGCGACGCGCCCGGCGATCGAATATTCGGTTGCGGGCCATATCGGCGCGACGCTCGA
>JBBRQR010000234.1:0-4617 GCA_038226115.1 Sphingomonadales bacterium
AGCCACGCCTACGCCGATTTTCACCTCGTCCTGTTGCTGTTCGTGTGTCGCAAGTGGCGCGGGGTCGCCGTTGGCCGCGATGGGCAGGCGATTGCGTGGCACCGCGTCAACGCGCTGTTCGCCCTCGATATGCCCCCCGCCAATCGCCCGCTGATCGGGCTGCTCGCGGCGCTGCTTTAGGTGGCGGGCGCTCCGGGCGCGACCTGCACGACGGCGCAGTGCGAGCGGGTGCCGGTGATCGTACAGCGGTTGACGACGCGCCCGTCGGCGGCGTGGACGGTCGCCCGCCACGACCGCGCGCTGCGACGATCGAGGACCATGTAGCCGAAGCCATCGACCCATGACGCGAAGTCGGTGACCGTCAGCCCCGGAGCCGGAGCCGCGCCCAATGGTAACGCGGCGGGCAGCGGGACGAGGTCCTCGACCGTTCCCGAAAATCCGGTGATGAACTGGCTCGGGACATCGCCCGCGAAACCGACCTGCTCCCACAGATGATAATGTCCCGACAGGAGCACGTCGACGTCGGGCGGGAGCTGACGCGGCCCGTGACGCCCGAACACCGACTGGATCGCCGCGCTGCCGGGGATCAGAGTCACTGCCCCGGATTTTGTCGTCGCCGAGAAGCCGAGGATCGGTTGATGGTTGGCGGCAAAGGTGAAGCGTGCGGCTTTCGCCAGCTCGGCGAGGCGCGTCCACGTCGCATCGAACAAGGGCGCACGCCAGTCGCCGTCGGCCATCGCCTTGTTCGGCTCGATCGCGAGGTCGAGCAGGACGAGCTGCGCGCCGTTGCCGAGCGGAACGGCGACGGGAGGGCTCCAGTCGCCCGCATGGTCGTTCGCCGCGTCGTCGCAGTCGTGGCCGTCGGCGCGGCGGTGGCCATCGAGGAAGCGCCACCACCCCTGGCCGCCGCGATTGCAGCTTTCGTGATTGCCACGCACGGGAGCGAGCGGGGCGACGGCGAGGAGCGGCGCGGCAGGCGTGAAGAAGTCGGCCGCCCACGCATCCCAGCCGTAACCCCACGGGCTGCCCGCGCACCCCGCATTGTCGTCGGGACACGGGTTTTCGCGGTAGTGATAGTCGCCGACATGGACGATCAGGTCGGGTCGCGCGCGGGCGGCGGACGCGGCGATCCGCGCGAAGGCAAACTTCGCCGGGTCATTGCACGGCTGATAGGCGGAGTCGGCGGCCTTCAACCGGCAGCCGGTGTCGCCGATGACGACGATCCGGCGGACGACGCGGTGCGGCAGCGGCAACCGCACCCCGGCGATCGACGCGCGGCGGACCGACGACGGCAGGGCGGCGTCGCACACGGTCACCGGGAACGCCGACGGCTTGCTGTTCGTCGCCAGCGACGCGGTCGGTCGCTGGGGCATCGTCGCGACGGCGAAGCGCAGCGTCATCGGCATCGCCCGCCCGTCGAGGGTCACGTCCGGGCACGTCGCGCTGTCGGTGATGGCCCGCGCAATCGCCCCGCCCTCGCCCATCACGACGAACACGCGCAGCGGGCTCGCCACCGCCGGTGCAGCGGCGAGCAGCAGGCTGGCGAGGGCGATCCAGCGACGCATGGTCGTACCCACCCGACGCGGCTCAGAAACGAAGCCGCACCTGCGCTTCGAAGCTGCGCCCCGGCTGGAAGAAATACAGCGGCGTCGCGCCCGTCGAGCTGCCGATCTTGGTCGTCGAACGGTCGCCGAACACGTTGTAGATCGTGACGCCAACCCCGACCGGGCCGATGTAATATGTTCCCGCCGCGATGCCGGTGCTGTACGGCGCGATGCGAACGAGATTGCCCGCGTCGGCGAACTGACGCCCGGTGAACTTATGCAAATAGCTGAGCTTGACCCGCGAGCTGTTGTACACCACCCCGGCGAGGGCGGTGAAGTCGGGGGCCTGGGTCAACCACAGCTTGGCGGCGTTGTCGTTCTTCGCGGTGTTGACCGAGCCGTTCACGATTCCCGTGAAGTGCGGCAGGAACTGATAGCTGATCTGCGCCTCGACACCCTTGTACAGCGCCGGGACGCCCGTCGTCTTCGTCAGTCCGGTTGACGGGTCGACCGACGTCGAGTTGGTTGCGGTGATGTAATAGACGTCGGCGTCGATGTTCAGCCTGTCGCCGGCATAGACCGTGCCGAACTGGTAATTTGTCGTCCTCGTTGGCTGCAAATTACAGTTGGCGGCGGTCGCAAAATTCGTCGCACATCTGGTCCCCCCAGCGCCGTCCGGAACGATCGCCTCGAGGCTGTCCGACAGCTGCGGGATCAGGAAGCCCTTGGCGAACTGGAAATAGAACGACCAGTTCGACTTGGCGAGGAAGTTGGCGGTCGCATACGGCAGGGTCGGCTTGTACGAATCCTTGGCGATGATGCCGACCCGCGCGCTCTGCGAGGCGATGGGAGTGGCGATCGCTCGCGTAAAGCTCTGGACCTTGACGCCGGGCGTCAGCGTCAGGCGATCGTTGAACAGTTTGAAAGCGAACTCGCCGTAGCCCTGGATCTGCTCCCAGCTCGTATATTCGTCGTACGCGATATAGGTCGGGACCGGCTTTCCATCGAGCTGGACGTTGGTCGCTGTGTTGGTATTGCGATTATAGTCATAGAAATTCGCCAGCTTGGCAAAATCGAACTCGCGGTACTTATAGGCACCGGCGGCGAATGCGGCGCTGAGGTCGTAGCTGTAGCGATAACGGTGCGACGCCGACGATTCGTACCACGCCCCGACCTTGCCGACGCCGAACGAGGTCTTGAAATCGATCTGCGGGATCAGGCCGTAGTTCCGGTACTGGTTGAGCTTGGTGTAACCCGGCGTATCGCCGTTGCGCACCGACAGCACGCCGCCGACCAGCAGCGTCGACCGGCACGCGCTCGCTGTCGGCGTCGTCAGGCACGGCGCGGTCGACGACTGGGTCGACACGGTGAAGTTCTTGTAAAAGTTGGTGTACGCCTTCAGGTCGAGGCTGACCGAATCGCTGATGTTGAACTGAAACCGCGCGATTTCGAAATCGGTCGTCTTGTTGGTCCAGTTGAAATCGTGGCGCGCGCCGCTGAACGGCGTTCCGGCAAAGCGCGGATCGTTGACGTCGGTAAGGCCGAAGCCCTTGCCATACAGCCCGACCTGCGACGTCGCGGTGCAGTTGTTGCCGCTCGTCCCGACGCCGGTCGATACCCCGGCGGCGACCAGCGCGCCGGTGCACGAAATGCCGTTATTATCCGACTGGTCGTAATAATTCTGGTTGTAGCTGCTGAGGAAACTCAGCTTGGCGCGGTCGCCGAGCGGCTTTTCCAGCTTGAGGAAGCCGTTGACGAACCACGCAGGCGATGCCGTCAGCGCGCCCTTGGTGTCCTTATATTCGGCCACCGCGATCACTCGCAGGTCACCGAGCGACGAAATCGCGCCGCTCTGCGCCGTCACCCGCCCAATGTAGGTCTGGTAACTGCCATAGACCGCCTGTGCGTCGAAGCTCGCCCGGTCGGTCAGTTCGCGCGACACGAGGTGGACATTGCCGCCGAAGCTCGCCTGGCCGAGGTCGGTCGCGCCGCCGGGGCCGCGGTCGACGATGATCCGCTCATACGTGCCGCTCGGAAAATAAGCGGTCGAATGGTGTGTCGGATTGTTCGAGTCGCCGAACGGCACGCCGTCATAGGTGATGTTGTAGAACCCATCCTGGAAGCCGCGCAGCACGGTCTTCGATTCCGACAGGCCCGGACCATTGCCGTTGCTCGTGCCCGACGCGCCGGGCGTCAGCAGAATGACGTCGGAAAAGTCGGCGGTCGGCGGGACTGAATTCTCGATGATCGCGCGGCTGACGATCGCCTGCGGTTCGAAGGTGTGGACCGACGCGGTGATCGGCGTTTCAGCGTTGATCCTGGTCGCGGTGACGATGATGTCGTCGTTGTTACGAAGGCTATTTGTGTCGACGGGGGCAGCGGCCGCAGCGAACGCCGGCGCAGCCAGCCACACACTCAGCGCGGCACCCGCGCGCAACGTCGTCTTGATCGCCATGTCAGCTTCCCCGCCATTGACCGGAGCGCCCGATCACTACTGGCGGATAGTCGGTCGTTATGACAGACCGGTGACGATTGCGTTACGGAATGAAAGGCGAGTTCCAGCGTTGCCGCAGCGCAGCACTGGCGGCAGCGATGGCTGCTCCGCCGCAGTCGTAGAGCCTCCCAGGCAGTGCCGCCGACGGCGTTTCGCGCTGCACCGAGGCCGAACCTACCGTCCGCGCCCGGTCAGGGTGATGACCTGTACCGTTACCGCGACACGCCCGTCGACGGCGCGCATGGCGAAGCGGCGCGCGGCGTCGGCAAGCACATCGCGGCGGAGCGGCTCACGCCCGCGCATAATATTGCCCTCGCCCGCGCTGCGTAGATCGCGCAGCACGCCGCCCAAGTCGTCGTACCGCACCGTCAACGTGTCGACCTCGGCGACGGGATCGACGAACCTCGCGCGCTGAAGCAGGCCGGGAGCCGCCGCCGGATCGACCATCGGCAGCACGCGGGGGGCCGCGCGCCCGGTGACCGCGACCTCGGCGGCCAGGATGTCGGCGCGAACCTCGGTCAGCGTCGTGCCGCCGACCAGCGCGGCGACGAACAACCCGCCGGGGCGGAGCGCCCGCCG
>JBBRQR010000235.1:0-4548 GCA_038226115.1 Sphingomonadales bacterium
CGCGATATTGCCATCGAAGATACCCGAAGCATCACAGCTGGTGCGGAGGACGCCCACGCCTTCGGGAGCGAAGCCCCATGAATAGCTGTCGTTGAAATACCAGTCGCTGCCATTGGCGTTGTGGGTGCTGTTTGAACCAGTACCGGTCTCGAAAATCACGTCGGCCCGTGCTGCCTGGGCGAGCAGGAGCAACGTGTCGCTGCCGGTGACGCGACCGGCGAGCATCAGGCGCGAACCGTCACACGCGCTGAGGATGCCAGCGATCGAGCTGCCACTGGTGCCATAGGTTTCGGAAAAGCACTGGGTCCAGCCGCCACCGGTGACAGTCGCAATTGCCACATTATTCTGCGGCCCAAATGGCAGGTAGCTGGCAGCAGTCGACGCGGTAGCAGTGAGTGCCAGAACCGCCGAAGCGGCCAATTTCAGTAGTTTCATTGAAGATCTCCCCACTAGTTTCCCCGAGCATGCTTGCTCGATCAATTGGCGCGATGCAATAAACGTGCCACGTGACGGTTATATGAATGACGTAAGTGTTATCAAAGGGATGCCGCATTGCCACATCAAGGGGCCGATCGCGAGTTGTAAAATCCACCGACACTTCAACGGTGCGCAAACGAAAATGGGGCGCGGGCTTTCACCCGCGCCCCGTTAGGCAACCGACCGGTCAATGCGGCTTAATCGCCGGCCATGACCTGCGTCGCCCGCATTCCTGCGGTGCTTGTTCACACTGCCGGTTAAGCAGCGACAGCCTTGCGGCGGCGCATCGATGCGCCAACGAGGCCGAAACCCGCGATCAGCATCGCCCAAGTCGACGCTTCGGGAACGGCACCGCCACCGCCAAAAGCGAGAGCATTGGCGAACAGGGCGCGATAATCACCGGTCGCATGGCCATATTGCACAACGTTTGGATATAATGTGATGGCAATGACATTGCCCGCCGCGTTGATCGCTTCGAGCGGCCGACCACTGGCCCATGAACCAACCAGCGTGGCACCGGTGTCGAGACCCGCCAAATAGTCGGCATTATAAAGGATCGAGCTGAGTGCGAAGACATTCGCAAACAGCGGGCTGCTTGCGTCAAATGCCCCCAGTGTCTGCGAATTATATGCATCGAAAGTTGGATTGATCAGCGGGTTGTAACCGCTGCTGTTGAGCAGCCCGCCTGCGGTTCCGGCTTCCTGGCCAAAGAAGGTGCTGATGACGACGCGGCCGCCACCATTCACGTAACTCCCGAGGAGGTTCGACAATGCCGTGCCATTCGGGCCGAGGTTGGTCGAAACCAGAACCGAATCGAATTGCGACAGATACGCCAGTGTCGGCAGACCTGCTGCCGTCGCATCGTAGGCGCTGCTGTTTACATGGTCGAAGCGTGCGTCGGAACCCGTTAGATCGGCGAGCACAGCTGCGTCCAACGAAACGTCGTTTTCGTGTCCGAGTACCAGTGTCTTGACACCCGCAGCTGCGGCAGGCGCAGCGACGGCAAAGGCGAGCACGGTGGCCGCTGCCAGCGTGAGACTGCGCGAGGCGGTCAGATTAAGCATTTGCATGAAAACTCCCATCCATACCGGTCACAGTTCGCGGCCGGCTATTCATCTTCAAGCAAGAATTATGCCAGATGCGTATCCATAATAAATATGCATTTTATCAACAGATTAACACGCGAAGCATGATAGCATCATTGACGAAGTGTAAAGATTTCCGACACTAACGTCGTTCTTCGAGATGATAAAAGGGGCGCGGGCTTTCACCCGCGCCCCCATAAAACGCTTGATTGGCTGCAGCCGGTTATTCGCCAGCAACGACCTCGGCCACCGGAGCCGGGAGCTCGACGGGCGCCGCCACCGGCACCTTCGCGGCTTGCGCAGCGCGCAATGCCGCATCGCGGCTGTTCGCCGTGACCCGCATCCGCGCCATCGCCGCACCCGTTCCCGCCGGGATCAGACGCCCGACAATGACGTTCTCCTTGAGGCCCTGCAGAGTATCGATCTTGCCCTGCACTGCCGCTTCGGTGAGCACGCGCGTTGTCTCCTGGAACGATGCAGCCGAGATGAACGACTTGGTCTGCAACGACGCCTTGGTGATGCCGAGCAGGACGGGCTTGCCTTCGGCCCACTCACCCTTCTTGTCGACCTTGGCGTTGGTTTCGTCCATTTCCTCGCGATCGACCTGTTCGCCGACGAGCAGCGTCGTATCACCCGACTTGGTGATCTCGACCTTCTGCAGCATCTGGCGGACGATCGTTTCGATGTGCTTGTCGTTGATGCGCACACCCTGGAGACGATAAACCTCCTGGATTTCCGAGCAGAGATATTCGGCCAGCGGCTCGACGCCGAGCACTTCGAGAATGTCGTGCGGGTTCGGGTTGCCGTCGATCAGATAATCGCCGCGGCGGACATAATCGCCCTCCTGCACCGAGACATGCTTGCCCTTGGGCACCAGATATTCGGCAACCTCGCCGCCGTCTTCGGGACGGATCGAAATGCGGCGCTTGGTCTTGTAGTCCTTGCCGAATTCGACGCGGCCGTTGATGCGCGCGATGATCGCATTGTCCTTCGGGATGCGTGCCTCGAACAGCTCGGCGACCCGCGGCAGACCGCCGGTGATGTCGCGCGTCTTGGCGGCTTCCTTGGGGATTCGGGCGACCACGTCACCGGCGAAGACATCCTGCCCATCGTTGACCGACAGAATGGCATCGACGGCGAGCAGATAGCGCGCGCTCTCACCCGAGGCTTCGTCGAGCAGCGTGATGCGCGGCTTGAGATCGTCCTTCTTGTTGATCGAGCGCCAGTCCTGCACGACCTTGTTGGCGATGCCGGTGGCTTCGTCGACGTTTTCGCTGAGCGAGACGCCTTCGATCAGATCCTGATACTTCACCTTGCCCGACTTCTCGGTGATGACCGGCAGGGTGTACGGATCCCATTCGGCCAACCGATCGCCCTTCGACACGATGGCACCCTCGAGATGGGTGAGAATCGCCCCGTATGGGATACGGTGGATCGAGCGCTCGCGGCCGTCGCTGTCGCGCAGCACGAGTTCACCGTTACGCGCCATCGAGATGTTGCGGCCACGGCTGTCCTGAATCGTCGACAGCGCGCGGAATTCGAGCGTGCCGTCGACCGGTGAGTCGAGGGTCGACTGCTCGGACACCTGCGCCGCACCACCGATGTGGAAGGTGCGCATGGTGAGCTGAGTCCCCGGCTCGCCGATCGACTGCGCCGCGATGACGCCGACAGCTTCGCCGATGTTGACCGGTGTCCCGCGCGCGAGATCGCGTCCGTAGCACGTTCCGCAAACGCCGCCCTTGGTTTCGCAGAGCAGCGGCGAGCGGATCTTGACCTCGGCAACGGCAGCCTTTTCGATCGCCGCGACATCGACTTCGCTGAGCAGCATGCCGGCAGGCGCCAGCACTTCGCCGGTCTTGGCATCGACAATGTCGTTCAACACCGTCCGGCCAAGGATCCGCTCCGACAGCGACACGATGGTGTTGCCGCCTTCAACGATCGCCTTCATCGTCATGCCGCGTTCGGTACCGCAATCGTTTTCGATGACGACACAGTCCTGCGACACGTCGACCAGACGCCGCGTCAGATAGCCCGAGTTGGCGGTCTTCAGCGCGGTATCGGCGAGACCCTTACGGGCACCGTGGGTCGAGTTGAAGTATTCAAGGACGGTCAGGCCTTCCTTGAAGTTCGAGATGATCGGCGTTTCGATGATCTCGCCCGACGGCTTGGCCATCAGCCCGCGCATACCGGCAAGCTGCTTCATCTGCGCCTGCGAACCACGCGCGCCCGAATGCGCCATCATGTAGATCGAGTTGATCTGCATGTCGCGACCGTTGGCATCGACCTTCTTGGCGCTGATTTCCTTCATCATTTCATTGGCGACCTGATCGCCGCAACGCGCCCAGGCATCGACGACCTTGTTGTACTTTTCGCCTTGGGTGATCAGGCCATCCTGGTACTGTTGTTCGAAGTCCTTCACCGCACCCTTGGTTTCGCCGACCAGCTTCACCTTGGCCGCCGGGATGACCATGTCGTCCTTGCCGAACGAAATACCGGCCTGGAAGGCGTGGCGGAAGCCGAGCGTCATGATCGCATCGGCGAACAGCACGGTCTCCTTCTGGCCGGTGTGGCGATAGACGGTATCGATGACGTCGGCGATTTCCTTCTTGGTGAGAAGGCGGTTGATCGTTTCGAACGGCACCTTGTGCGACTTCGGCAGCGTCTCGCCGAGCAGCATGCGGCCCGGCGTCGTTTCGACGCGGCGCAGCACCATCTTGCCGGCTTCGTCGGTGGTTTCGACCCGCGCGCGGATCTTGGCGTGGAGCGTCACAACCTTGGCGTGGAGCGCCTGATGGACTTCGGCCATGTTGGCAAACGCCATGCCTTCGCCCGGCTCGCCATTGGCTTCCATCGACAAGTAATACAGCCCGAGGATCATGTCCTGCGACGGCACGATGATCGGCTTGCCATTGGCGGGGCTGAGGATGTTGTTGGTCGACATCATCAGCACGCGGGCTTCAAGCTGGGCCTCGAGCGACAAGGGCAC
>JBBRQR010000236.1:0-4533 GCA_038226115.1 Sphingomonadales bacterium
AGCGTCGCCGCGAAGGCCGCGATCGTCGCCGCCGACGAGCGCGAGACCGGCGACATGCGCGCGCTGCTCAACCTCGGCCACACGTTCGGCCATGCGCTCGAGGCCGAGGCGGGGTTCGGCGAGCGGTTGCTCCACGGCGAGGCGGTTGCCATCGGCTGCGCGCTGGCGTTCGCCTTCTCCGCCGAACGCGGCCTGTGTCCGCAGGCCGATGCCGACCGCGTCGCGGCGCATCTTGCCGCCGTCGGGCTGCCGGTGTCGCCCAAGGGGATCGCCACGTCCGCCGCGCCGCTGATCGAGCATATGCGGCAGGACAAGAAGATGGCGGGCGGGACGCTGGCCTTCATCCTCGCGCGCGGTATCGGCGACACCTTCGTTGCCCGCGATGTCGCGTTGACCGACGTCGCCGCCTTCCTCGACCGCGCGCTCGCCTGATGCCGAAGGGGGTCAAGAAAGCCGACCTGCCGACCAAGGTCTGCGCCGCCTGCGCGCGCCCGTTCACATGGCGCAAGAAGTGGGAGCGCGACTGGGCAAACGTCCGCTTCTGTTCGGACAAGTGCCGGAGCCGCGGCGCGGGCAGCAACCAGAACGGTTAGTGTCGATTCTGGAAGTTGACGAAAGTCGCGGCACCCGTGCCTTGACCTTTCCCCGTTTCGAGCCGCGCTGGTAAATACACGACGAAACGGGTGGGCAGGACCACGCATGGCCGGAAGTATAGCCCCGGATGGCGCTGTAGGACAGGCTTAACCCCGATTATTCATCGGACGGTACAGCGCGCTAGAACCGCACGCTGCCGCGGATGCCCCACAGCCGCGGCGGGGCGTAGCTCGCCTGGAGGTTGCCGCCGCCGCCGTAGACGAAGCGCGTTGCGGTCGCCTTGTTGGTGACATTCGTGACGAAGCCCTGCAACGAGAACATCTCGTTATATGCCCAGGTCAGGCGCAGATCGAGTTTGGAATAGGCCCCCTGACGATCGAGGATGGAATTGAACGGGTTGCCGAAAAATGCGCCCGAGAAGTTTAGCTGAGCGTAGGGGCTGAGCGTGCCGGCACTGCCCAGATCGATGTCGTACTGCGCCGATACCGAGCCGCTATATTCAGGCGAATGTGGGATGCTGTTACCGCTGAGATCGCACCCATATGCAGCTCCCGGCTGACCAACCCCGCCCGTTCCGGCGATCAGCCCGCACTTATAGCCGACGGCAAAGACACGCCGCTGACCGGCGTTCGCGATCGTCACGCCGTTGACGATCGTCGGGGCCAGCACGGTCGGGTCGGTAACGAGGATCGACGTCCCGAACGGGGCCGCGACCTGATTATAGCTGGTGTAGCGCGCGTTGAGGTAAGCGAAGCTGGCGTTAAGCGTCAGCGTCCGGACCGGCTTCCAGATCGCTTCGATCTCCGCCCCGTACGACCGCGCCTTGCCGCTGTTTTCGGTGATCGACGTTGTCGTTACGCCGATCGGGACCTGACGCTGCTCCTGCAGTCCGCTGTAGCGATTATAGAACGCCGACAGATTGAGCTGGACCGTGTTATCCGCGAACCGGTTCTTCGAGCCGATTTCATACGCCATGACGGTTTGCGGTGCGAAGGTCGCGCGACCGAGCGCGGCGGCGGTCTGGCTGCCGTTGAAGCCTCCCGAGCTGAACCCGGTCGACGCTGAAGCGTACAAAAGGCTGTTATCCGCGACTTGGTAGTCGACCCCGGCGCGCCACGTCAGCTTCTCAAAGGTCGCGGTAGCAAAGGTTGCGCCGGTAAAGCGGGTCGTGTCGGAGGCAAGGCACTGAAAGCCCGGCTGCGGCAGCGGGATCGACGTGTACGTGCAATTCGTCGCGGCACCCTTCACGCCGAAGGCGCTGTCCGGGATCGGTCCGGTCGCGATCGTGATCGCGGTGGCTTGCGGCACGCCCCCGACGAGCGGAAGCACGGCGTTGGCGTTGGCGAACTGAAAGTCCTTCTTGTCGCGGGTGTACCGCAAGCCGACGGTCAGCTTGAGCTGATCGGTGACCGCATATCCGCCTTGGGCATAGACCGCGATCGATTCGGTTTTCGCGCGGAACTCCTGATAGAAACCATTCGCCGCGGGGCGGGTGATGTTTGGCGTGACCACCCGAACGATTTGGGGAAGCTGCTGATTGATGAACGTGCCGTTGAGCCGGTCGTTGAAATAATATCCGCCAACGACATAGGTGAACGGTCCCTTTCCTTCCGACAGAAGCTGTACTTCCTGGCTGAACGTCTTCGCGGTCGTGAGCTGATAGTCGAGACCGATCTGACTGCTCGAGAAATCGGTATCCTGCGTGCGGACGGTCTTGAAATCGGTATAGCCGGTGATCGATTTCAACGTCGCTGGCCCGAAGTCATAGGCAAGCACGATCGTCCCGCTCAGGTTCTTCAGGTTGAGCGCCGCCTTGAAGTCGTTGTCGATCCGATAGGGATCGCCTGCCGCAAACAACGGGATCCCCGCGTCGATCGTCAGTGGCGCGTCGACAATGCCGTCGCGATTTCCAGCGCGAGTGTTGAGGATGATCGGCGTCGCGTTGAACAGCTGCTGGTTCGAGCCGACGTCGAAATAGCTCCCGACCAGCTTGTAGCCGAACGCCGATCCGCCCGCTCCGCCGCGCGCCGAATAGTCGAATTTTAACGTCGCGGTGAAGGAGTCGGTCGGCTTGAGCAGGATCGAGGCGCGGACATAGCTATTGTCGTCGTCGAACAGGTTATTGCCTGCGGGATTGGCGTTCTTCACATAGCCGTTCGATTTCTCGTACGCACCGGCAAGGCGGATGGCGACACGGTCGCCGATCGGCGCGTTGGCAAAGCCCTCGACCCGGATCTGCCCGTTCTCGCCGACCGTGACATCGGCACCGCCGAGAATAGTGCCCAGTTTTGGCTGGGCGGTGACGATCGAAATATTGCCGCCAAAGGTGTTACGACCGTAAAGGGTCCCCTGCGGCCCGCGCTGTACCTCGACGCGCTCGAGATCGACGAAGCCCAGCGTCGCCTGCGACGAGCGCGATTGATAGATGCCGTCGATGAAGAAGCCGATCGTAGTGTCGGCGTTGACGTCGACGCTCTCGGTTCGCACTCCGCGGATGGCTGGACGCGCATCGATGCCCGACCGGCCAAAGGTGAAGCCCGGAACGAGCCCTTCGAGCCGCGAGATGTCAGTGAGCCCCTTCGCCTTGATCGCCGCCGCGCCGAACGCCGAGACCGAAATCGGCACGCTCTGCAGATTTTCCTCGCGCCGCTGCGCCGTTACGACGATTTCGCCGATACCTGGATCTGCCACGGCTGTCGCCGTGGGCGCCGGGGTCGTCGCGTTTTGGGCCCAGGTCGATGTTGCCGTCAGCGTCGTCATCAAGGCCGTTGCGGTCAAAAGTGCAGCGCGCATGGTCGTTGATCCCCCGGTCGTTGGGTCCGAAACCCGTTACATCGAAAATAACACCGACTTTGCATTCGAGTGCAACAATCTTCTTGCTGGCGGCTGTTTTAAGCCCGCCGGCTGTGGCTAAGAAGCAGCGATTTCAGCGCGCGAACGGGTTGCGCTTCACGCCATTCGCAGTCACGATCATCGCCGACGCTCGTGCGAAAGGTCAGTTGCATAGCAATGAATGCTCAATCGGTGGCAAGCGCGATGGATCGCCGCATCGATGCGCGAAGCCTGTCGGTTGGCCGCCGCGTCGCCGCGCTCACCTTCCTGCTGGTCGCCTATTTCTTCTATGCCTGGTCGTGGAATACGGTCGATATCCTGCGGCCGTATATCAAGGACAGCCTGCACCTGACGCTGACGCAATCGGGCTCGCTTTATTCATTGCAATCGATAGGCGCGATCGCAGGGGCGGTGACGATGGGGCAGGTGGCGGACAAGATCGGACGCCGCAACGCCCTCGTCATTTCGATGTTCGGCTATGGCTTCGGGCTTCTCTCGGCGTTGCTCGTCAGCGACTATGGCCATGTCGTGATCCAGCGGATTGTGATGGGTTTCTTTATGGGATCGATGTTCCCGATCGCTGTCGGCATTTATTCGGGGCTGTTCGCGCGCGCGGTCCGGGGGCGGATCGCGGGGGTCGTTCTCGGCGTCTATAATCTCGCGGTCGCGGCGCTCGGCTTTCTGTCGGCGGCGGCGTTTCGCGCGGGGTACGATTGGACGATCTTGTTGTGGGCGGGGGCGGTGCCCGTGACGATCGCGTTGTTCACATTCGTGGCCATACCCGACGATCGCACGCTCATTCCAATGGACGGCGTCGCCGACGGCCAAATCGTCGCCAAGGCAGCACTCCCCATCAGCGAACTGTTCGCTCCCGACGTAGCGCGGCAGACGATCCTGCTGGCGACGATGACCGGCCTTAATTTCTTCGCCTATCAGGCGTTCACCGGCTGGGCGTCGACCTATCTCAAGACCGTGCGCGGCATTGCCGACACCGCCGTCGGCGATGTGCTCGGGTGGCAGTTCGTCGGGGCTGCGGTCGGCGGTCTGCTCTGGGGCTGGATCAGCGACCGGCTCGGGCGCCGTCGCGCGGCGCTCGGGTTTGTCCTC
>JBBRQR010000237.1:0-4484 GCA_038226115.1 Sphingomonadales bacterium
ATTTGAGGGCGTCGGCGATTCGCGCCGTATCGACCGCGATACCGGACCGGGCAACGACATAGGCGACAAGCGCGTCGTTGCCGTCGATCGCGACCAAGGCGCAGACCGCTTGGGCGACACTCGCATCATCGCCGATCGCCGACTCGATCTCGGCGAGTTCGACGCGGTAGCCGCGGATCTTGACCTGGGTATCGATGCGTCCGGCAAAGACGATGTTTCCGGCCGGGTCGAGCGTGACAAGATCGCCGGAACGATAGACGCGCTCCGGTCCGGTCACGGGATCGAACGTGGCGGTCACGAACTTTGCCGCCGTCTGCTCCGCCAGCCCGACATAGCCCACGCCGACGCCGGGTCCGCCGATGACGAGTTCCCCGGCGACGCCCGGCGCAACCGGGACCAGCGTCTCATCGACGACCCACGCGCGATAACCGGGCAGCGGGGTTCCGATCGTCACGGGCTCGTCGGCTGAAAGTTCGGCCCATGTCGCGGTCACCGTTGTTTCGGTCGGTCCATAAGTGTTGAGCAAGCGCAACCCCGAGCGCGCCCATCGCCGCGCGAGATCGGGCGGGCACGCTTCGCCGCCAAGGTTGATCAGGCGCAATAACGGCG
The DNA here is from genome assembly GCA_038226115.1 of Sphingomonadales bacterium. Taxonomy (GTDB): domain Bacteria; phylum Pseudomonadota; class Alphaproteobacteria; order Sphingomonadales; family Sphingomonadaceae; genus Polymorphobacter_B. The sequence continues at coordinate 610 of JBBRQR010000237.1, forward strand.
GCTGGACCGGAACGACGGCCAGCAGCGACGGGACGCAATGCCAGACGGTGACGCCTTCGCGGACGATCGCAGCGACGACCTCGGGGCCGCTGCGCGCCAGTGCCTCGCTCGAGACGATCAGTTCCGCACCTGCCAGAAACGTCGGCCACGTTTCTTCCAACGACATGTCGAAGGCGAGGCTGAAGCCCTGGAAAACGCGGTCGGTGGCGGTCAAGCCGAGAAACGCGCTTTCGGCGCGAACGAGATAAGCGATATTGCGATGGCTGATCGCGACGCCTTTCGGGCGTCCGGTGCTCCCCGAAGTGTAGATGATATATGCGAGATCGTCAGCCGTCGCGCCGGTGGTGGCGCGGGTCAGTGGCCAATTTTCGCCTGTCGCGATCTCTCCCAGCCGGTCGTCGAGCGGGACGACTTGCGCGTGGTCGAAGTCGGCCAATCGTTCGCGATTGGTCAGGATCATCACCGCATCGCTGTCGACGGCGATGGTGTCGATCCGATCGGCGGGAAACCCCCAGTCGACCGGGACGTAGGCGGCACCAGATTGGAGCACGCCGAGCACCGCGATGATCTGATCGAGGCCGCGCGGCAGGCAAATGACAATGCGATCGCCGCGGCGGACGCCACGCTGGCGGAGGAAGTGGGCGAGCTGCGCTCCGCGGCCACCCAGTTCCGCATACGTCAGGTTGGTACGGCGACCGCTATCCGGATCGGGGTCAGCGAGTCGCAGGGCGGACGAATCGGGGAAGACGGCGGCAGTCGCCGCAAAAATCTCGTGGAGCAATTCGTCGCGGGCATAGGGAGGATCGGGATAGGGCACCGCCGCAGAGCGGATTGTCGTCATACAGGAGGTGAACCGATGCCGTTGGATGCGATTGTCGGATAATGTCGGGCCAACCATCAGTACATACGATTTTCTCGAACGACGGACGACTCCAATCGAGGCCGGAACGACAAAAAACCCGGCTGAATCGCGTCAGCCGGGTCTTCTATGCCTTTGCCAGACGCAGTGAGCGCCGGGATCGGCCAGTGCGGTCGATTACCGATCCCAGGGCGGGATATCCCAACCGAGGGCACCGATGATGGCCAGAATCAAACCCATATAACTTCTCCTTACACGCTGCCGACAACTGTATTAGGACAAGGCATACACGTTTTTTAGTTCGGTGCAAGTGCCTAACGCGCCTGACATTGTAGCGAAGCGGCCATCTCGTCGCTATGCCGAACCTATTCCATTCAAGTTACAGTTGCGCGTCTTAAGTCTGCTTAATAAATAGCGGCAGTTATCGTTAACGTACGGTGACAGCGTAGGTAAACGGACCATACACGCCAGGTCGCCTAAAACCGGGTTTGGCTTTTCATCCATCGTCGCTATCATCGCGATATGGCGCAATGGGGAGATTTGCTGGGACGTCTGGGGGGGGCTTTGGCGCTTCCAAGTGGCGATGCAGGTGAACGAATGCACCGGCGTCGCGTGCGCCAGCACCGACGCCTGTTGCAGGCCGAGCTACCTCGCGGTCTGGCCAGCGGTGAAATCTATCTCGTATATCAGCCCAAGTTCGATCTGCGTGCCGGTCGGTACGACGGCGTCGAGACGCTATTGCGCTGGCAGCACCCGAGCCTCGGCCAAGTCGACCGCGGCAGCATCATTGATACTGCCGAGGCCAGCGGTCAGATTCATGCGTTATCGCTATGGATCCTCGAGCGGGCGATTGCCGATCAGCGGTTGCTCAGCACACGCTATGGCTCGCTGCGTTTTCACGTCAACATCTCGGGTAAATCGCTCGCGAACGATCCGTTCATCGAACGCGCGTGCGCAATGATCAGCGCGGCGTCGGGGGCGATCGGCTTCGAGATTACCGAAACCGCGTTCATCTCCAATCCGCCAGCAGCGTTGGCCAACCTCAACCGCCTCGTGGCGGTCGGGGTTCACTTGTCGATCGACGATTACGGCTCGGGACACTCGTCGCTTGCATATTTGAAGGAGTTGCCAGCTGACGAAATCAAGATCGATAAATTGTTTGTCAGCGGCATGACGAGCAGTAACCGTGACCCGCTGATTGTTCGCTCGACCATCGATCTGGCCCACGCATTGGGCCTTCGTGTCGTTGCCGAAGGTGTCGAAAGTCGCGCGACACTGGCGTTGCTGCGGGTCATGGGCTGCGACATCGCCCAAGGGTTCTATATCAGTCAGGCGCTGCCGCTCGGCGAACTCGAACTCTTTCTTGTCAACAACGAACACTTGAAGCGATTGAACGACACCGATATTTCGCTCACGCCGTCGCGGGCCTTCTGGACCCGCGACGAGGTCGAACGCGAGGGCGGGGCTGCCGAAGCGGCAAACTCGGGTGAATAGGCTATTGTATCGCCGCGCGTGGCTTGCCCGATCTGCGGTTATAGTCGCGGTCACCGCGGCGACGCTTGTCGACGCCACGCCGTCGCCGACACCAGTGGCGAGTGCGCGCGCCGCCTACGACAGCGACATCGCTGCCGCCAAAGTGGCGATGCTGGGTGACCCAATTCGAGCACGAAATCTGGGTCACGCCGCCCGCGAAGCCGCGCAGCTTTGGCCGCGTTCGACGGCGCGTGATGTTGCTGTAGCGACGGCGCAATGGCTTGAGGGCGAAGGGGCCTATCGCGCGAATGACATCGGCACCGCTGGCCCGTTGATCACCGCAGCTCTCGTAGTTGCGGAGAAGTCCGCGCCTAATACGAAGTTGCACGCGGACCTGTTACTGGCTCGGGCGAGACTGCGGCGGGAAGCCGGTGCACCACAAGATGCGCTTGCCGGCTTCCAGCGAGCCTATAATATTTATGCGTCACGGCGCGACGAGCGTGGCGAAGCCAAGGCACTACAAAGTATTGGCTCAATTTATCTCGATGCCCAAGATTATCAGCGAGTTCTAGATTATTACGGTCAAGCCGACGAGCGTTCCGCCAATGATCCGACGCTCCGCTTGTCGGCGAAGAATAACATCGCCTTGGCGTATCAAAATCTGGCGCAATATCGGGAGGCTGCGACCGCGTTCGATCAGTCGCTACAGCTCGCGAAGAAGCTGCAGAGCCCTTTGCTTGTCGCTCGCATCCTTGCCAATATCGGCGACAACGCGATCGACAATCGTGATTATAAGGCCGCCGAGCAAGCTGTTTCGGCCGGAATGAAGTTTGCAGCGCAACCCGCTGCGGCAAGCTGGCGCCCGATGCTGCTTGCGACGCGGGCAAAGCTCGAGCTGGCCGAGGGGCGCTCGACCGATGCCTTGCGCGACATTACGGCGGCGCTGGCAAACGCTGATACGGAAGGGGGCGACCGGCTGTTCGGTGCACTGCAGCTGACCGCTTACCGCGTTTACAGGGCGGCAGGGGATCAGCCTCGGGCGCTCGATCATCTCGAGTTGTATCGCGCGATCGATAACAAGGGCCGCGCGCTCGCCGCGTCGACCAACGCCGCGCTGATGACAGCCCGTTTCGACTTCGCCAATCAGAACGCCAGCATTGCGACTCTTAAGGCCGCCCGGTTACGCAGTGAAATCGCAACGGCGCGCGCACGTGCACGCCAGTCGACGGTAGTCTTTACCGCCCTGCTTGGGTTCCTTGTCCTCGCCCTCGTGTTTCTGTTCGTTTACGTGCGGTCGATCCGCCGCAATCGCGCCGATGTCATCGCGAGCAACGCTCGGCTCGAGCAGACCAACGTAGCGCTGGGCAACGCGCTCCAGGCCAAGTCGCAATTCCTCGCGACAACCAGCCACGAAATCCGGACCCCGCTGAATGGCATCCTTGGCATGACCCAGGTGATGCTCGCCGACACGGGCGTCGGGGGGGTCTTACGCGACCGCGTCGCGCTGGTCGACGCCGCCGGACGGGCGATGCGGACGTTGGTC
>JBBRQR010000238.1:0-4480 GCA_038226115.1 Sphingomonadales bacterium
ACCGACGCGGGCATCGCCGAATGGCTGCGGACGCTCGACAAGGCGGAGGAGCGAACGCAGGATGAGGAGCCGATCGCCGGGTCCGATCAGAAGCGGTACATCGAGACGACGCGCTCGACCCCGCTGCTCCGCGCCGAGGCCCCGGCGCAGCGGTTCGCGATCGACCGCAAGGACCCGCGCACGTTCGAGGTTATCGGCATTCCGCTCAAGGGGCGCGGCTTCCACGTCGTCGAACTCGCGTCGCCCCGGCTTGGCGCGGCACTGCTCGGGCGCGGCGGCACGCGCTACGTCGCCGCCGGTGCGCTTGTCACCGACATGGCGGTCCATTTCCAATGGGGGCGCGGGCGCAGCCTTGCGTGGGTGACGCGCCTCGCCGATGCCAAGCCGGTGGCGGGGGCGAAGATCGCCGTCAGCGACAGCTGCTCGGGCAAGCTGCTGGCGACGGCGACGACCGACGCATCCGGTCGCGCGATGATCGGCGATGTCCTGCCCGAGCCGTCCAGCTACGGCGACTGTCGCTACGGCCCGTCGCCGCTGATGGTCAGCGCGCGGACCGGCGGCGACTACAGCTTCACCCTGACGACGTGGAGCAAGGGCATTTCGCCGGGCGACTTCAGCCTGCCGAGCGGTGGCGGTGCCGAGCGCACCGCGTACCACACGATCTTCGACCGGACGCTGTTCCGTGCGGGCGAGACAGTCCACATGAAGCACGTCGTCCGCCAGCGGACCGACGCAGGCTTCGGCCCCGCCGCGCTGCCCAAGGACGCGACGCTCGTCATCCGCCACCTCGGATCCGACCAGACCTACGAGATCGCGACCAAGCTTGGGCGCGACGGCATCGGTGAAACAACGTGGGCGATTCCCGCTGCCGCCGCGCTCGGCGAGTACGCCGTCGAGATCGGCGAGCGCGGCGCGACCGAGCGGCACAATGCGGGCAGCTTCACCGTCGAGGAATACCGCCTGCCGACGATCCGCGCGCGCGTTACCGGGCCACGCGGCGCGCAGGTCGCGCCGACCCGCGTCGACCTCGATCTGAGCCTCGCCTACCTCGCGGGTGGCGCGGCGAACAACGCGCCGGTCAAACTGCGGACGCTGGTCCAGCCACGTTCGATCGAGGTCGCCGACTATCCCAAGTACAGCTTCACCGGCGAGGACATTGTCGCGGGCATCGTGCGCCTCGACGGCGGCGACGAGCCCAGTGCCCCGACGCCGACGCGCGCTCGCGTCGATCCGGTGACGCTGTCGGCCGGTGGGACGGCGCGGGTCACGATCGACAAGCTCACTCCAGTCACCGTGTCGTCGACGCTGACTGCCGAGATGGATTATGACGACGCCAACGGCGAAGTCGCCACCGCCAAAGGATCGGTCGACCTCGATCCCGCGAGTGTCCGCGTCGGCATCGCCAAGGATGGCTGGATTGCCAAATCCGATGCGGTCCACCTCGACATGGTCGCGCTCGATCTCGCCAACAGCCCGGTTCGCGGCCAGCGGATCACCGTCGCGTTGTTCAGTCGCGAGACCTATTCGTACCGCAAGCGGCTGATCGGCGGCTTCTATGCGTATGACAACAGCCGCGAGACCAAGAAGCTCGGCGGCGGCTGCAGCGGGTCGACCGACGACAAGGGGCTGTTCAAATGCACCCTCGACGCCGGCGTGTCGGGCGAGGTCATCGCCCTTGCCACCGCGACCGACGCGGCGGGCCATGTCTCGCGTGCGACCCAGTCGCTGTGGCTCGCCGGCGACGACGACTGGTGGTTCGGCGGCGATAACGGCGACCGGATGGACGTCGTCGCCGAGGCTCCCGAATACCCCGCTGGCGGCGTCGCCAAATTCCAGGTACGGATGCCGTTCCGCGAAGCGACGGCGCTCGTCAGCGTGCTCCGCGACGGCGTCATCGACAGCTTCGTCACGACGCTGTCGGGCAAAGACCCGGTCGTTTCGGTCCAGCTCAAGCGCGGCTATGCCCCCGACATCTACGTCTCGGTGCTGGCGGTGCGCGGGCGCGTTGCCGGGTGGCGGCTGTGGCTCGCCGACCTCGCGCGGCGGTGGGACCTGCCGTGGCTCAGCCGCGATGCGGCCGCGCCGACTGCGCTCGTCGACCTCGCCAAGCCGTCGTACCGCTTCGGGATGGCGAAGGTTCGTGTCGGCTGGGCCGATCACCGCCTCGCGGTCCGGGTGACCAGCGACAGTCCGACCTATGCCGTCCGCAAGGTCGCGGCGACGACGGTGCAGGTGACCCCGCCGAAGGGCCGCACACTGCCGCCGGGGAGCGAGATCGCGTTTGCCGCGATCGACGAGGCGCTGCTGCAGCTTCGTCCGAACGAGAGCTGGGACGTGTTGACCGCGATGATGGCCGACCGTCCGGTGTCGGTCCTGACATCGACCGCGCAGACACAGGTCGTCGGTAAACGCCACTACGGCCGCAAGGCGGTCGCGACCGGCGGTGGTGGCGGCGAGGGCGCGGGCGGCACCGTCCGGCGCGACTTCAACCCGCTGTTGCTGTGGCGCGGGCGGGTGCCGCTCGATGCGAACGGGCGCGCGACGATCCCGGTGACGATGAACGATTCGCTGTCGGCGTTCCGGCTTGTCGCGGTCGCGACGGGCGGGATCGACCTGTTCGGCTCGGGCTTGACGGTTGTGCGGACGACGCAGGACCTCCAGCTTCTCGCCGGTATCCCGCCGCTGGTGCGCGAGGGTGACCACTACACCGCGACGGTGCTCGCGCGGAACGCCACCAGCAAGCCGATGCGGGTCGCGCTGAGTGGCAGCGCTGGAGCTTCGCCGCTTGCCGAGCGCATCGTCGACATCCCCGCTGGCAACGCCACCAACGTCGCATGGGATGTCGCCGCGCCCGCCGAGGGCGACATCGTATGGGCCATCACCGCGCGCGCGACGAGCGGCGCGACCGACGCCGTCCGCGTCGCGCAGATCGTCGCCCCCGCCGTTCCCGTCGAGACGTTGCAGACGACGCTGCTCCAGATCGACCGGCTCCAGTCCTTCCCCGTCGCTCTTCCCGTCGGCGCGCTGCCGGGGCGCGGCGGGATCGATGTCGCGCTCAGCCGCTCGCTCGGTGGCACATTGCCGGGGGTCAAAGCGTATATGGCGGCGTACCCCTATGACTGTATCGAGCAGCGACTGTCGGTCGCCGTGGCGCTTGGCGACCGCGCGAAGTGGGATGCGGCGGCGGCGCTGCTGCCCGCATACCTCGACCGCGACGGGCTCGTTCGCTTCTTCCCCGCCGACTGGATCGTGGGCGACGATTCGCTGACGGGTTACATCCTGCGCTTGTCGGCCGACGCCGGGTGGCCGCTGCCGCCCGACGTCAGGGCCAAGATGGTCGCCGGACTGACCGGCTTCGTCGGCGGCAAGGTCGCGCGGAGCCACGACAACGTCATCGTCATCGAGAAGGGCAAGGGCATCGTCGGCACTGCGAGCTTTGGCGGTGAGGGCGCGTCGCGGCGGCTCGCGGCGGTCGCGGCGTTGCTCAGCGCAGGCGCGGCGACCCCGGCGATGGTCGAACCGCTGTCGGTCGCCCCCGATGCGTGGCCGACGGCGACGTTGATCGACTGGGTGACGGTCCTCAAGCTGCCCGGCATCCCCGATGCGGCGGTCAAGCTGACCCAGGCGCTCAACGTCCTGCGCGCGCGGCTCGATCTGCAGGGGACGCGGCTGACGATCACGCGCGCCGACGATCCGTGGCAACTTCTCAGCTCGCCCGACCTGACGGCGGCGCGGTTGCTGACCGCAATCGTCGCGCGACCCGACTGGCAGGCCGATGTGCCGCGTATCGCGCGCGGGCTGATGCTCAACCAGCGACGCGGCCATTGGGACACGACCCCGGCGAACGCCGTCGGGACCCTCGCGCTGCGGGCCTTCGCCGCGCGGTTCGAGGCGACGGCGGTGGCCGGGACGACGACGGCGATGGTTAGTGTCGCAAGCCATGCCTTCGCCTGGAGCAGCGCACCGCCGCCCGCGACGCTCGCGTGGCCGCCGACACCGACGCCGCTGACCTTGACCCACGTCGGCAGCGGCGCACCATGGGCGATCGTCACCAGCCGGGCCGCCGTACCGCTGAAGGTAGCATTCACCAGCGGCTTCGCCGTTCGCCGCTCGGTTGCAGCCGTGACGCAGGCGGTCGCGGGCAAGTGGAGTCGCGGCGACGTCATGAAGGTCCGCGTCGAAATTACCGCGCGCGCGCCACTCGCGTGGGTCGTGGTCAACGATCCTGTTCCGGCGGGGGCGACGGTGCTCGGCGGGTCGCTCGGCGGGCGGAGCGAGATCCTTGCGGCGGGCGCGACGGCGGGGGTCCAGCCAACCTTCGTCGAGCGGCGGACCGACGCGGTCCACGCTCACTACGAGCACGTCGACCGCGCGCCGGTGGTGTATGAGTACACGCTCCGCCTCAACAGCGTCGGCACCTTCCACCTGCCGCCGACGCGGGTCGAGGCGCTGTATTCGCCCGAGATGTTTGCCCTGGTGC
>JBBRQR010000239.1:0-4464 GCA_038226115.1 Sphingomonadales bacterium
AACGATCTCTGGACACGATTTTCCGAACACCGAAGGGTTGTGTTTTACGACCAGCGAGGAAATGGGCGCTCGACACGGGTGACACCGAACGCGTCGCAAACATTAGAGGCGCAAGTTGCTGACCTGGAGGCGCTTCGCATAGCTTTGCGGGCCGAGAAAATCGATCTCGTAGGCGACTCCTTCGGCGGCTTGATCGTGCTGGCTTACACGCTCGCATATCCGAGCCACGTTCATCACTTAATTGTCAGTGATGGCCTTCCTGGATTCAAGGCAATAGTTCATCCACTACCCGACGTGTTCCCCGATCTGGATGCGCAAGAAGTCGCCGACAGCAAACTGGTGCCTGAAAGCAGAACCTCCCAAGACCGTGCTTTTCGAGTTCATATCCGGGAATGTTTCTACAGCCCTGAGAAGGCTGATCTATACTTGAAGAATTTTCATGACGCTGGCCTCGACGCCGATGTTGGCGAGAAAGTGAGTTCCGCAGTTCAGAACGTCGATCTCACTTCACAACTGCGGAACATCAATGTGCCAACACTCATTTTGACCGGCCGCTTCGATATGAACGTTGCCCCGGTCACAGCTTGGCGAATGGCCCACGCGATTACAGGAGCCAAGTTGCACATTTTTGAACACAGCGGCCATCTGCCTTCCTACGAAGAACCAAACGAGTATCTCAAAACTCTAACAGATTTTCTGTCTCATGGACTTTAATCGGTCGCCCTCATCTGCGTCAGCTATGCCTGTGCGACAACGGCTTCTTCACTATGGTGTGAATCCATATCATCGTGGTCATTTCGTCGAGCTAGCATGGTCGATCAGCAGCATACCGGCGACGCATCGGGAGCATGTTCGGCGCTTCACAGACCAGTCGTACCGATACAAATATTCCCGCCCCCGTGCCGCTGTTCATCCACCCGCCCGAATATCCGCCGGATTCGAAGGGACCGGAGTTCCAGAGCTTCTGGCGCGGGCGCAGAGAGCGTGCAGCGGTGGCGGCAGCAGCCGCTGTGCCGGCAGTTCCCGTCCCATCCGTTCCAGTTCCGCCGATTCCGGCCCCACCGATCCCAGCCCCGCCTGTTCCAGCTCCGCCGCCGCCGGGCCAAGCTGTCGTTGTTCCGCCTCCGCCGACGATCCAGCCGACAAACCCGCAATTTACGGACGATCTCGACGACGAGGTGCCATTCTGAAAATTTGGTCCGGGACGATCGTGCTGTCATTATGGCCTAGATGCGCGGCCATGAGCATCGCCGAGCGACCGAGATTGGGGCGCATTGCTGCCAGACGGCTTTGCGCTGAGCGAATGGCTGGTTCTGGCGGAAGCTGCCGTACGAAGCCCGATCGGCGATCGACGCATCTTGGTCGGACCGGGCCCGAAAGCAGCCATGCTGCTTTCCATCAATCAAGTCAGCTGAGCAACCTGAACGAACGGCGGCTTTCGGGCTCGCGCTCGTAAAGGTTAAATGGCGTGAAATGGGCGCAAAGCAGCCGTTGCGCTTCACTCGTCAGACATCCGACTGGACTTCGCGCGCGCCCAGAGCGTTGGTCATGCCGTGAGTCGCGCCTGAGCTAGCGCGCGCCACATGGCCTGGCGGTGCGCCGGGCTTCGGCTCGTGGGAACGCGGCACATAGGGTGCCGGTGTCCCACGGAGACCAAGCGATGACCACCGAACCAACCACCATCCAGCCGACCCATAGCGTCGCCGATGCCGGCGCTGCCCCACCCAAGCGTAGCCCTGCGTCCAGTAGCGCGACCCCGTCCAAGTCGGACACCGTCATCAAGCTGCTGCTGCGCGCCCGCGGCGCGACGCCGCTCGAGCTGATCGCGGCAACCGACTGGCAGGCGCATAGTGTCCGCGCTTTCCTGTCCGGGCTGCGCAAGAAGGGGCGCACGATCGTCCGCGAGGCGCGCAAGGGCGGCGAGTTCGCGTACCGGATCGTTATCGCGCATGCGCCTGCGGCATCACCACCTCCCGAGGGTCCGCTGGAGTCGGCCACGGGTGGCGACATGCCGAACGACACGGCGCAGGCCTGACATGGCGCGCCTTGCCGATGACCTCGCTGCGCTGGCGACGATGTCGCCCGCGCAGCTGCGCGCCGAGTGGCGGCGCGTCTACCGTCGGTCACCGCCGCGCCTGACCCCGGACCTACTGGCGCGCGGGATCGCCTATAAGCTGCAAGAACGCGGGCACGGCAGTCTTGCGTCGACGATTACACGACAGCTTGACCAGCTCGCCAAGCGGCTGGCGGCAGGCGACGATCCGGCGGGGAAGCCGGTGACCCGGCTCAAGCCCGGGACCCGGCTGGTCCGTCGCTGGAGCGGCACGACCTACAGCGTGCTCGTCACCGATACCGGGTTCATCCTCGGGGATCGCAGCTTCACCTCGCTGAGCCAGGTCGCCGAAGCGATCACCGGTGCGCACTGGTCAGGGCCACGGTTCTTCACGGTCAGGCCGACTGCCGCATTGACCGGCGCCGCGGCGGCGTCGGCAGGCCGACGGGCAGCAGCGGCCCTCGCGATCACCGCCGCGGTGCGATCATGAGCCCGGCAAAGATCGTTCGGTGTGCGATCTACACCCGCAAGTCGACCGAGGAGGGGCTCGACCAGGCGTTCAACAGCTTGGACGCGCAGCGTGAGGCGTGTGCCGCCTACATCGCCAGCCAGAAGCACGAGGGCTGGGTGCTGTCGCCTGAGCTCTACGATGACGGCGGGTTCTCGGGCGGCAACATGGCCCGGCCGGGGCTGACCGCGCTGATGGCGGAGGTCAAAGCCGGACGCATCCAGGTCATCGTCGTCTACAAGGTCGACCGGCTAACGCGCGCGCTGTCCGACTTCGCCAAGATCGTCGAGGTGCTCGATGCGCAGGGCGCGAGCTTCGTCTCGGTTACCCAGTCGTTCAACACCACCACCAGCATGGGCCGGCTGACGCTCAATGTCCTGCTCAGCTTCGCGCAGTTCGAGCGCGAGGTCACCGGCGAACGCATCCGCGACAAGATCGCGGCGTCGAAGAAGAAGGGGATGTGGATGGGTGGCCCGGTGCCGCTCGGTTATGACGTCCGCGACCGCAAGCTGGTGATCAACCCAGCCGAGGCGGCGACGGTACGCCACATCTTCGAGCAGTATCTGGCGCTCGGTTCGGTGGTCGCCACGGTCGAGGCGCTGGCACGCGAGGGCATCACGACCAAGCTCACCCGAACGAAGGAAGGCGGCCATCGTGGTGGCATCGCGTGGAGCCGCGGTGCGCTCGCGCACTTGCTCACCAACCGCGTCTACCGCGGTGACGTACGCCATCGCGACCAGCACTTCGCTGGCGAGCATGCGGCGATCATCAGTGTCGCGCTGTGGGAAAGCGTCCAGATCCGGCTCGCCGCCAACCGCATCGAGCGCGGGAGCGATCGCAACCTGCGGCACCAGCCGCTGCTGCGTGGCATCCTGTTCGACGGGCTCGGCCGGCGGATGCAGGCTGCGCAGGCGAACCGCGGCGCGACGCGCTATCGCTACTATGTCACCAACCCGGTCGATGCGGTGACGGTGCCCGGTCGGAGCTGGCGGCTGTCGGCGCCCGACCTCGACGCTATCGTCATACAACGGCTGACCGTGTTCCTGCGCGACTCGGCGGCGCTGTATGCAATGGCGACGCGTCACGACGCACCCGCCGATGCCATGACCGAGGTCATCGCCACGGCCGGGGCGCTGTCGACTGAGATCGAACACGGCGCTTCGGCGAGCAGCATCGTTCACCGCGTCGATGTCCACAACGACCGGGTCGAGCTGACCTTGTGCATCGACAGCCTTCTCCCGACGGTCTTGGTCGACGTCGCACCGGCGCTCCATCGTCTCACCGTACCGATGGTGCGCATACGGCGCGGGAACGATGCCCGGATGGTCATCGGGGACGATGCGATGGCCGCAACTCCGGCCGATCCGGCGCTGCTCAAGTTGCTCGCGGGCGCGCGGGTCGCGTGGCAGGCGATGCTTGCGGCCAGCGACATGCCGCTTGCCGAGGTCGCCAAAGCGCAAGGCTATCTGCCAGAGCAGTTTACGATGCTGCTGCGGCTGGCAACGCTCGCCCCCTGCATCGTCACCGCCATCGTCGAAGGCCGGCAGCCAGCATCGCTCAACCGGCAGCGACTCGCCACCATCACCAACCTGCCAAAGGACTGGGCGGGACAGCGCGCCATGCTCGGGTTCTAAGACGCTAGGATGGCAACGCCATCGTCGGCGATGCGCTCCCCGTTGAGCGACGATCGCATCATAGCCGCATCGCATCTGCCGACTGGCTTTTAAGCACTCCGAGAAAGCGAGTCGCGACAGCAGGCCCGCACCGGCCGCATAGAGCGGCACATCATCCCGCTCCTCGGGACGCGCCGCGTGAAGGACCTAACCAAGGCCGACATCAACAAGGTCCTGAAGGACATCATGGCCGGCAAGACGCGAGTCGCCGTCAAGACGAAGAAGCTGCG
>JBBRQR010000240.1:0-4431 GCA_038226115.1 Sphingomonadales bacterium
ACAGCGTAAGAGCGGGGGTTCGAACGTGTATCAATCTGAAATCAACGGCTTCTCGGCCAGCGCGGGATTTCCCAGCGGGACTGTCGCGGCGTCGCGCCCCGGGCGGGTTATTCTGCTGCCGCGCGAGCGTACACGGGCACCACGTTTGGACTGGGACCGGCTTGCCGATCTCGACCTCGCCGTCGACCTTGGTCAGCGGATCGGTAGTCGCGACTGGTGGTTCGGGCTTGGGCTGGTCGCGACGCTTTGCCTCAGCGCGATCGGTGTCGGCAGCCACCTGACCCCGTTGCCCGGCGTCGTCCATCCCGCACTGACGCCAGCGCAAGCCGACGATGTCCGCCCCGATACGATTGCGCCGCTTGCAAATGGCGCGACGACGGGGCGCCTCGCGATACCCACCCGCCTCGTCGCGACGCTTAATGAAATTCCGGAACGTCCGCGGCTCGAACTGACCGCCAGGATCGGGCGTACCGACGGCCTTGCCGGAGCATTGCGCCGCGCCGGGGTCGGCCGCGACGACGCCGCCGTCGCCGCAGGGCTGATCGGCAGCGCCGCGCACGGCGTTGCGTCTGGAACAGGGATCGATCTCGTTCTCGGGCGGCGCGAAACACGAACCGTGCCGCGGCCACTTGATACCCTGGGCCTGCGCGCGGCGTTCGATCTCCGCCTTGAGCTGGAGCGGGTCGACGGCGCGCTCACCCTGAAGCGGGTGCCGATAGCGGTCGACGACACGCCGCTCCGCGTTACTGGGACGATCGGCGGCAACCTCGTCCGGGCGATCCGCTCGGCAGGGGTTCCGGCGTCCCAAGCCGCCGAATTTCGACAGAACCTCGCATATGTGATCGACCTCCAGCGTCAGGTCGGGCGGCGCGACCGCTTCGACGTCATTCTCGCCCACCGCCACGCCGCGACCGGTGAGAACGAGACCGGCGCGCTGTTGTACGCGGCGCTTCGACCCGAGCGCGGCAACGCCATCGAACTTATGCGCTGGTCGTATGCGGGTCGTCCGGCGTTTTTCCGCGCGAATGGCGAAAGCGCGCGCAAGGGGCTGATGCGGACGCCGGTCGACGGCGCGCACGAAACGAGCGGCTTCGGGATGCGCCTCCACCCGATCCTTGGCTTCTCGCGGCTGCATCAGGGGACCGACTTCGGTGCACCGACCGGCGCGCCGATCATGGCAGCGGCGGCGGGCAAGGTAACCTTTGCCGGCTGGCACGGCGGTCACGGCAATTACGTTCAGGTCCTTCACCGCCCCGGCCTGATGACCGCCTACGGCCATATGAGCCGGTTCGCGGTGAAGCCCGGCGCGACCGTCGCGCAGGGGCAGGTGATCGGCTATGTCGGCTCGACCGGCCTGTCGACCGGCCCACACCTCCACTATGAAGTCTGGGTCAACCAAAAGCCCGTCGACCCGACCAACATCAAATTCACCGGCGGCACGACGCTGGGCGGCGGCGAGATGACCAAGTTCGCCGCCGAGATGGCGCGGATGCGCGGATTGCGCGCCGCAGGATCGCAGACGGCTGATGCCGACGAAGCGAAGGTTCGGCGGCGGGGGTAGGCGGGGCGGTCGGTCGGGCCCGACGCACGCCATCCCCTTAATGTCACCCATAAGGCTCCTGACCGCTGAGCTCAATCGCTCGTGGCCGTGAGCCCCCGCGTTCGCGGGGATGACACGTAAGGAAGTCGGCGAACGCGCCGAAAAGCGCAGTCCCTCACCCCGCCGGGGCGGCAATCGCTTTCTCGATCGCGGCGGTGACTTCGGGCGCGTCGGGCTTGGTTCCCGACGGGAACGACGCGACAATTTTGCCCTGCCGATCGACCAGATACTTATGGAAATTCCATGACGGCGCTTCCTTTGCGCCAAGCGTCGCGGCTGCCCATGCGAAGAACGGGGTCGCATTCGGCCCCTTGACGACGCTCTTCTCACTAAGCGGGAAATTGATGCCGAACTTGGATTCGCAGAACTGCTTGATCTCGGCGTTGGTCTTATACTCTTGCCCCATGAAGTCGCCCGACGGGACGCCGATCACGGTGAAGCCTTTGTCCTTGTACGTCGTCTGCGCCTTCTCCAGCGCTTCATACTGCGGGGTGAAGCCGCAGAAGCTCGCGGTGTTGACCACCAACAGAACCTTGCCCTTATACTGGCTGAACGGCATCGGCTTGCCGTCGATCGTCGTCATGTTGATGTCATACGCGGTGTGCACCCCCGGCGGGGCAACGGGCGTCGCGGCAAAGACGCCCGACACGGCGGCGACGCCAGCGAGCAATGGCGCGCCGATTGCGGCGAACAGGGTCAGCTTCTTCATCGCCCAATCTTCCTTATGAAAACCGCTCCAGCGGCATCGTTACCGTATCCAACCACATCCGCGCGTCGTTGTCGAGCAGCGGACCGACCGCTGCGGCGACACGACCATGGTAAGCGTCGATCCACGCGATCTCTGCCGGGGTCAGCAGGGCGACGTCGATCAGCGCGCGGTCGATCGGCGCGAGCGTCAGCGTCGTGAACCCTAGCATTGGCTTTTCCGCGCCAAGGATGTCGCGCGACTCGACCAGCACGAGATTCTCGACCCGGATGCCGTACTCGTTCGCTTTGTAATAGCCCGGCTCGTTGGACAGGATCATCCCCGCGCGGATCGGCTCGTCACCCATCGCGCCGTAGCCGCCTGCTGCCGTAGCGATCCGCGCCGGGCCTTCGTGGACAGCAAGATAGCTGCCGACGCCGTGGCCGGTGCCGTGCGCATAATCGAGCCCCGCCGCCCACAAAAACTGGCGCGCCAGTACGTCGATCTGGTTGCCGCGCGTTCCTTCGGGGAACACGGCACTACCAAGCGCGATATGACCCTTTAGCACACGGGTGAAGCGGTCGCGCATCTCCGCGCTTGGCGTGCCGACGGCGAGGGTCCGCGTAACGTCGGTCGTCCCGTCGCGGTACTGGCCGCCCGAATCGACGAGGTAGAGCGAGTTGGCGTCGAGCTGCCGGTTGCTTTCGGCGGAGACTTTGTAATGCGGCAGCGCCCCGTTCGGTCCGGCGGCGCTGATCGTGTCGAAGCTGAGGTCTTCGAGCTGGTTAGTCGCGTCGCGGAAGCCCTTAAGCTTGGCGGCGACCCCCAGCTCGTCGAGGCCATCTTTCGGTTCATGCGCGAACCAGTGGAGGAAGCGCGTCAGCGCCGCGCCGTCGCGGAGGTGGGCGGCTTTGGTTCCCGCGATCTCGGTCGGGTTCTTGACCGCCTTGGGAACGACGCACGGGTCACGCGCCTCGATGATCGTCGCTTCGAGCGCCTCAAACACTGCGGCGACCGCCGAAGTCGGGTCGACCACGACGGTTCCGGTCAGCGCAGCGAGCGCGGCGGGAAAGGCGGCGCGGTCGGCGATGCGGACGGTGTCGCCCAGATGCGCGCGGACCTCGGGCGACAGCTTGGCGGCATCGATGAACAGATCGGCGCTCGCATCGGCGTGGAGCAGCGCGAAGGCGAGCGCGACCGGCGTATGGTCGACGTCCTTGCCGCGGACGTTGAATGCCCACGCGATCGAATCGAGCGCGGTGACGACCGCCGTCGCCGCACCGCGCGCGCGCAGGCCATCGGCGATGCGGTCACGCTTGGCCGCGCTCGTCTCGCCAGCGAACTCGTCCGGGTGGACCTCGAGCCGCGCCGCCGACGGTGCAGGCTGATCGGCCCACACCGCATCGACCGGGTTCGTCGCCAGCGCGACGAGCGTTGCGCCCTTCGCCGCCAGCGCCGCCGTCGTCGCCTCGACCCATGTCCGAGTATGGAGCCACGGGTCGTAACCGATCCGGTCGCCGGCAACCGCGTTCGCCGCGAGCCAGTCGGTCGTCGATGTCGCCGGAACCGCAACATAGTCGAACAGGCCGCCATCGACCTGCGCGCGGACCTGCAAGGTATAGCGCCCGTCGGTGAACATCGCGGCCTTCGCGCCCAAGACCGCCGCCGACCCCGCCGACCCGCCGAACCCGGTCAGCCACGCCAGCCGCTGAGCGTAGCCGCCGACATATTCGCTCATATGCTC
The DNA here is from genome assembly GCA_038226115.1 of Sphingomonadales bacterium. Taxonomy (GTDB): domain Bacteria; phylum Pseudomonadota; class Alphaproteobacteria; order Sphingomonadales; family Sphingomonadaceae; genus Polymorphobacter_B. The sequence continues at coordinate 4,030 of JBBRQR010000240.1, forward strand.
GTCGGTCAGTGGCACGACGAACCCGGCGACGCCGTCGCGGGCAAGCTGGTCACGAAGCGCGGCGAGGCGGGCGGCATGGGTCGACATGAGCGGTGTCCGATGGTTGCACCGCCATCCTAGGCGCGTCGGCACGTGCGGGAAAGCGGGCTCAACTGCGGCGATTGGCTTGGCGGCGCGATCGCACTACGCTGAGTGAAACCGGGAGTTGCCAGTGACGGTCAATCGCGACGATGCCTATGTCAAAGTTCTGTCGCGCAGCCTCGACCGCATCCTCGACCTGCAAAAGTTTGCCGAGGCAAAGAACGCATCTTTGCTCGCCTTTTCGTCGGTGTGGATCGCCGGGCTGGGCAACCTGCTGGCGTCGGGTCACGCCGCGCCCCCCGGTTTCCGCACGGCGAGCAT
>JBBRQR010000241.1:0-4427 GCA_038226115.1 Sphingomonadales bacterium
CGCGAGGGCAGCAACCCCTCGGTCAGGATAATTTCGAGCGCCGCCCGACCGCGGGCAACGCGGCTCTTGATCGTGCCGACGGCGCAGTTGCAGATCGATGCTGCTTCCTCATAAGCGAACCCGCCCGCGCCGACGAGAATCAGCGCCTCGCGCTGCGCCTGCGGTAGCTGGAGCAATCCGCGCTGAAGGTCGGACAGGTCGATTTGGCGGTCCTGCCCGGCCGGCATCGCGAGCAGGCGATCGGCAGTGAAATCGTCCCATTCGCCCTTGAAGCGGGCACGGCGCATCTGGCTAAGGAACAGGTTGCGCAGGATGATGAAGGTCCACGCGCGCATATTCGTCCCCGCCTGAAAGCGGTCGCGCGCCGCCCACGCCTTGAGCAGGGTTTCCTGAACGAGATCGTCAGCAAGATCGCGGCTACCCGAAAGCGATCGCCCGAACGCGCGCAGGTGCGGGATCACGGCGGCGAGCTGCGCCTTGAATTCCTTGTCCGGCAAGGCATCGCGGACGAAAACCGGCTTTTCCTCGCCCTCACCCAGCTTGGCGAGAAGTTCGGCGAAAAGCGGCGGCAACTCGGCATCGGCCGCGTCGGCAAAGGCAGTCCGTAGATAGGCACCGATGTCACGAACCGCTTCCGGTTGCGCCACTGCGGGCACAGGCTTTGAACGCGTGGCATTGCGCGCTTTCCCGGCAATATAGGTCATGTCGTCCCCTCCCCGCTTGATCGTCGGCGTTCGCCCGTTAAGCGAAGTAGGCGAACACTCCGACCAAGGCGACTACCACGATCACCAGCGAGATAATCAACATGTTGCGATTATCCAATATCTTTGATCCACCCCTCGCCTCGGTCTCAGTCAGCTCTTCGGGCTCTTCGCTCACGAGCCGAACGCCGCAGTGGAATTGAAGAACAAAGCCTGAGCAATCGCGGCCTTGACGGTCGACCGCTGGAACGGCTTGGTGATGAGGAAGGTCGGTTCAGGGCGTTCACCCGTCAGCAACCGCTCGGGGAAGGCCGTGATGAAAATCACTGGCACGCTGAATTCGCCGAGAATGTCCCGGACCGCGTCGATCCCCGAACTCGCATTGGCCAGCTGGATATCGGCCAGCACCAGCCCCGGCCGGTTTGCGTGTGCCATCGCGACCGCTTCGTCGCGCGTGACAGCGATACCGGCAACTTCGTGACCAAGGTCGTTGACGATCGATTCGAGGTCCATCGCGATGATCGGCTCGTCTTCGATGATGAGAACGCGCGTCGCCGTCTGGCGGTCGATTTCGGCAAGCGCCTCGGCCACGAGCGCGGCAACATCGTTCGCCGATGCGTCGATGACATAGCCGGCGTCGTCGTTGGTAAAACCCTCCATCGCCGTCAGTAGCAGTGCCTGTCGCGACAGCGGGGTGATCGCCGCCAGCCGGTCCTGTGCAATCTTCTCGAAGCTCGCAACGTCAGTGGCGACGGGCCCGACATCGACGTGGGCCGTCGACCAGATCGCGTGAAACGTCTTGTACAGGCCGAGGCGCGCGTCGACGTCCTTCGGAAAATCGGTTGGAGCGAGGACGATTGCTTCAAGCGCGGCGCGTACAAAGGCATCACCATGGCTCTGGCTACCCGTCAGCGCTCTGGCATATCGCCGGAGATACGGCAGATGCGGCGCGATTTCGGAAGCGAGCGTCATGATTTCTCCTTGGTCCCGACAATAGGCTGGTTCGGATCCGAACGGGCGATCGGTCGTTGTTAGACGGTTGTTGCAGCGACGAACAGATGGGTCGCTTTTTTGGTTCCGGTTGGCGAAGATTAACGGTACGGATGTTGCGGCGCTGCAGGATAAATGACTGATGACATTGAACCGATCTGTCGCGCCCGACGCCCCGCCACCGATCGCTCCCGCCGACCGCGCCGCTGCCATAGGGTCGCGCCTGCGACAAATTTTCGATGAAGCTGCCGCCGAACCGATGCCCGAAGCGTTCGAGGACCTGTTGCGCAAATTGGGTTAATCGTGCCGAACGACCAAAATAACACGCAAGGCTGGCAATTGCGGCACTGGTCGCTGTCGGTGAAAGTGGTGGCCGCGCTGACGTGCGCCTTGCTGCCCCTCGGCATCCTTGCGCTTTGGATCACCCTTGCCAGCTATGAACACGGGGCCGAGCATTTGGGCAGCGTCCCGACGCTCCACTGGCTCGTCATCGTCGCGCCGCTGTTCATGTGGGTCTGGGCCCTTGTCGTCGGTTGGCTGATTGCCGACCGACTTCTCGTTCGCCCGCTGACAAACATGCGCGCTGCCGTCGAGCATTATGGCAGCGGCGGCACACGTGTTCGTCTCGCCGCGATCGATTGGCAAAGCTCCGAGTTGACTGCGCTGGCCACAGCCTTTGACGCGATGGCAGACGCGCGCGCCAGCCATGTCATCGCGATGGACGATGCGCTCGAGGAACAACGGCGGCTGACGCGCGAGGTCCATCACCGCGTCAAGAACAACCTGCAAATCGTCGCCAGTCTGCTGTCGCTGCAGGCGCGCGACACGACCGACATCGCCGTCGGACGTGCCTATTCGGCGGTGCAAGCGCGCGTCGGGGCGCTCGCGATCGTCCATCGCTGGATGTACGATGACGAGACGGCGCGCGGTGTCGACCTCCGTGCGCTGGCCACCGATCTGTGCGCCGGGCTCGAACAATCGATCACCGCGACAAACGGCGTGTCGCCCCAGATCAGCTGCCATGTCGCCCGCTTTTTCGTCGCTCAGGACACCGCTGTCCCGCTCGCGTTTCTGATCACCGAGCTCGTCAGTGTCGCGGCGGCAGCAAGCGCGCCCGACACTGCCCACATCAAGGTCAGTGCGGTGATGATGGGGGAGTCGGCGACGCTGACCATCGGCTGCAAGGTGTTTTGCGACGATGCCTTGGTAAATCCGAAATTGTCTGCGGTGCGCATTATTACCGGATTGGCCCGCCAGATGCGTGCCCCGCTGCGTCACGATATGCACGACTGTACCTATACGATCGACTTCGCGGTCCCGGCGGTTGCCGCACAGGCGACGCCCCAACTCTAAAGCAGCGTCGCCGCCAGCCATCCGACACCGCCGCTGAGGCCGACGAGCGGCACCGCCAGCCAGCCGAGCCGCAACCGCGCGTGGACGTGGAGCGCCTCGGCGGGTTCGTCGAGCGGGGCGACTGGCGGCGCGGCGCCTTCGGGCGGCACCTGCGCAACCAATTGCCGGAAGATGCGCGGCAACTGCGCGAATGCCCGCAGCCCGAGGACGAGCGCGTCCGCCCCGCGCGACAACGGGCCGAGTTCGCCCTTCATCCAGTCGCGGACGAAAGGCTCGGCGACCTCCCACATGTTGACGTCGGGATCGAGCGTCAGCGCGACGCCCTCGACCATCACCATCGTCTTTTGCAGCAGCAGCAGATGCGGCTGGACCGCCATGTCGAAGCTTCGCGTGATCGCGAACAGGCCATCGAGCAAGTTGGCGATCGAAATGTCACGCGCCGCCAGCCCCCGGATCGGCTCACCGACGGCACGCAACGCCGTCGCGAACTCGTCCGGGTTATGGTGCGCGGGAACATAACCGGCTTCGAAGTGGATTTCGGCGACGCGGGCATAGTTGCCGACCAACAGCCCGTAGAGAATTTCGGCCAGATAAACGCGTGCGCGCCGGTCGAGACGGCCCATGATCCCGAAATCGATCACGCCGATCCGGGCATGGCGACCCGCGCCGCCAGCGCCGCCGCTACCCGCAGCGCCGGGGACGATGAACAAATTGCCCTGATGCATATCGGCGTGGAAAAACCCGTCGGCGATCGCCTGCCGCAGGAAGCTGCGCACCAGCGTCGCGGCGAGAGTCCGGCGATCGATGTCGAGCGCGTCGATCGCCGCCCGGTCGGACAGCTTGACCCCGTCGATCCAGCTTATCGTCAGGACGCGGCGTCCGGTGCGCGCCCAATCGACGTCGGGAACGATGAAGTCGGGCTCGGCCGCCATCGCCGCCTTCAGCTCCGATGCCGACGCCGCCTCCCGCCGCAGATCGAGTTCGGCGAGGGTCCATGTCTTGAACAGCGCGATGATCGCGCGCGGGCGCAGGCGGGCAAACTCGCCGCCCTGAGCCTCGAGGCGCGCCGCCGCCCATTCATAGGTGTCGATCGCGCGGGCAAAATCGGCCTCGATGTCGGGACGCAGGACCTTGACCGCGACCGTCCGACCGTCGCTCGTGACGCCCTTATGGACTTGCGCGATCGACGCCGCACCGACCGCAACGGGGTCGATCGAAGTAAACAGCGAGCGCCACGGGGCACCGAGCGAAGCGTCGAGGCCGCTCTCCAGCCGCGCAAACGGCAGCGGCGGCAGCGCGTCCTGAAGCCGGGCGAGGTCGGCCGCTGCCGCCGCGCCAATGAAGTCGGGCCGCGTCGCCAGCGCCTGACCGAGCTTGATCGCC
>JBBRQR010000242.1:0-4382 GCA_038226115.1 Sphingomonadales bacterium
ACTCCGTACTTCTTGGAGTTGCGACGATGAACGCCCCTGTCAGATCCGGCACCTTCGTCCCCGCCGCCAAGGACCTCCACCTGCCGACGTTCAAGGAATTGAGCCACTTACCGGGTACCAAGCCGCACCCTCTGCCGTTGCTCCGGACGATCAAGTTCCTCAAGGACCCGCTCGCCGGGGTCACTGCCAACGTTGCCAATTTCGGGCGGGTCCATCGGGTCAATAACTTCGGCGGGTGGAATGTCGGGCTGATCGGTGCGGACGCGAACGAGCTCGTCCTGTTCGACAAGGACAAGAATTTCTCGTCCGAACTCGGCTGGACCCCGATCCTCGGCCGCGTTTTCCCGCGCGGGCTGATGCTCCTCGATTTCGATCACCACCGTGCCGACCGCAAGACGCTGTCGGTGGCGTTCAAACCCGAACCGATGCGCCACTATCTTGGCGCGTTGAACGACGGCATTGCGCGTGGCATCGCTGCCTTCCCGCACGGAACCGAATTCAAATTCTACCCCGCGATCAAGGCATTGACCCTCGACCTCGCCGCGACATCGTTCCTCGGTATCGCGTGGGGGCCCGAGGCGGATGCGATCAACAAGGCGTTCGTCGACATGGTCGCGGCGTCGATCGGCATCGTCCGCATCCCTCTGCCCGGCACGGCGATGGGGCGTGGGGTCAAGGGCCACAAGTTCATGTCGAAGTTCTTCGCCCGCGAAATCCCGGCGCGGCGCGGGGCGAGCGGCGACGACTTTTTCACCCAGTTCTGCAACGCCCGCAACGATGCCGGTGACCTCCTGACCGATCAGGAGATCATCGACCATATGAACTTCCTGATGATGGCGGCCCACGACACGCTGACCTCGTCGCTGACGTCGACCCTCTATTACCTGGCCAAGAATCCCGAATGGCAGGACCGCTTGCGGACCGAAATCATGGCGATCCGCGCCACCGCCGGGCCGAACCTGCCGTTCGACCGGCTCGGCGAGCTCGAGCAGACCGAGTGGGCGTTCAAGGAGGCGCTGCGCCTGCTGCCCCCCGTGCCCTCGGTCCCGCGCCGGGCGTTGCGCGACTTCACCTTCGAAGGCGTCACCATCCCCGGCGGCACCCATGTCGGGGTCAACCCGATGTACACGCACCGCATGGTTGAATATTGGGACGACCCCGAAACCTTCGACCCGTCGCGCTTCAGCCACAACCGCTCCAAGGGGCGGCACAAATATGCGTGGGTGCCGTTCGGCGGCGGCGCGCACATGTGCATCGGCTTGCATTTCGCCTACATGCAGATGAAGGCGTTCTTCTACAGCCTGTTGTCGGAATACCGCGTGACGGTCGCCGACGATTACGTCTGCGACTTCGCGATGTTCCCGATCCCCAAGCCCAAGGATGGCCTGCCGATCCGACTCGAGCGGCTTTAAGCCGATGACCCGGGGAACACGGATCGCGGTGCGGATTGTTGCGGTCGTCGTCGCGCTGCTGGTCGGCGCGTGGCTAATCTTCCGCGTTCCCGATGTCCCCGTCGTAACGCTCCGCGCCAAGTACGCCTCGCCAGCCTCGCAGTTTGTCGAGGTGATGCCCGGCCTTGTCGTCCACCTGCGCGACGAAGGTCCCCGCGACGGCGTGCCGATCGTTTTGCTTCACGGGTCGAACGCCTCGCTCCATACTTGGCAGCCGTGGGTCGCGCGGCTGGGCGGGCGGTTCCGGGTCATCAGCTTCGACTTCCCCGCACACGGACTGACCGGCCCCGCCCCCGACGGCCTCTATACTCAAGCAGCCTATGCCAAGGTCGTCGACGCCGTCGTTCGAAACCGACACCTCGACCGCTTCGTCCTCGGCGGCAATTCGATGGGCGGCGGGGTTGCCGCGCGCTACGCCGCCGATCATCCCGAACGAATCGCCGGGTTGATCCTCGTCGACGCCAGCGGCGCCCCCTACCGTGCGAACGGCGACACGCCGCTGGCCCTGCGCGTTGCCCAGGCCCCGGTTATCCGCGACATCGCGGCGAGCATCACCCCCCGCTCGCTGATCGCGGCGTCGTTCTCCGGGGCGGTGTCGGTCAAGTCGGTAATGACCCCGGCGGTGATCGACCGCTATTGGGAGCTGCTCCGCTATCCCGGCAACCGCGTCGCGACGATCGCGCGGTTCAGTCAGGGCTATTCACCGCTGACCGCTGCCGACCTCGCCCGAATAACTGCCCCGACGCTGATTCTGTGGGGCCGCGACGACCGCTTCATCCCGGTTGCCTCGGCGGGCTATTTCGCCAAAATGCTGCCGAACAGCCGGACAATCGTCTACGACGGCGTCGGCCATATCCCGATGGAGGAAACCCCCGACCGGTCGGCGGCCGACGTCGCCGCATTCGTCGCCACACTCACGGCGACGACGGCGTCTGCGCCAGATAATGCGCCATCGCCGTCAGCGCAGGGTCGCTCAGACGGATAAAGGCGCGGCGCGCGTCGACCGGATCGTCGCGGCGAGTGAACAACCCGGCATCGCACAGGTTCTTGATCCATCGCAGCGCCGTCGTTGTCGGCACCGCGGCGGCGATGCACAGGCTGGAGACGGCGACCTCTCGGCCTTCGGCGGCAGCGGCGGCGAGGTCGAGCATCATGTCCCACGCCGGTTCGCCGAAAATTTCGGGCGGAAAGTAATGGTCGCGCGCGCGCCGGGTCCGGATCGCGGCGCGCAGTCGGGCCGCGTCGATCGGCGGGACCGCATCGGATCGCGCCGCACCGTCGAGTCGGGCAAGAGCGATGGCAATCCGCGTCGCATCCGCCCCCAGCGCGCCAAGCCGGGCAACCGAGCGGTCGGACAAGTCGGCAACCCCGGCGAGCGGTATCGGGGCAAGCGCGGCGTGCACAGACGCCATCAGTTGCTCGACGCCCGGCTCATCGGCAATGAACTCGGCGAGGTTGGCAGCAAGGACCGCGCCGGCGTTCGTCGGGTCACCGAAGGCAAGGACGCGCGGACCGCCTGGCCCTAATCGATGAACAAGCCTTGGCGTAATCATGTCAAGGTCGACGACAACCACATCGACGGCCCAATCGGCGGACAGAGCATCTGCCAACGCGTCGCCATGTGCGAAAAACTGCGCGTTCGTTTCGGCACTAAGCGCATTTTCGTAACGGACTGCCCACATCGGCGTTGTCACTGCCATTAGATTTACAAGTAATGAAGTAATTGTTTGTTCCGATCTGTTAACGAATATCCAAACGCACGCGTACGGCAGCATGTTGTCGAACTTTAACTGCACAATCAACCGTTTCGGATACATCGTCGCTTTATCACTTTATCAGTCGCGGCGATTAGTATTGCTGCCACTGGGCACCCGGCGGCGCGATGTCGAGGTGAGTTATGCGGAGCACGACTACGCCGTCCCCAACGCACCGTCTCGCCGCCTTGATCGGGACGAGTCCGGAAATGCGCGCCATCCGCGACCTAGTCGACCGGCTGGCCAGCGTCGATGCCTCGGTGCTCGTGACGGGGCCATCGGGTAGCGGGAAGGAGGTCGTCGCCGAACTACTCCACCAGCGGGGCGCGCGTGCGGCGCGACCGTTCGTAGCGGTAAATTGCGTCGCCGGCCCCCGCGATCTGCTCGAAAGCGATCTTTTCGGCCATGAAGCCGGGGCATTCACCGGCGCGACGCACGCCCGGCGCGGCAAGTTCGAGCTTGCCGACGGCGGCACACTGTTCCTCGACGAGATCGGCGATATGCCGCCCGAGTTTCAGTCCAAGCTCCTCCGCGTTCTCGAAACCCGTCGCGTCGAACGCGTCGGCGGCACGGGCGCGCACGCCGTCAATGTTCGCGTCGTTGCGGCGACAAACGTCGATCTGCCTGCCGCGATCGCCGCCGGACGCTTCCGTGCCGACCTGTTCTACCGCCTCGCTGTCGTCGAGATTGCGCTTCCCGCCCTAGCTGCGCGACCGGGCGACATCGCCGCGTTGGTCATCCACTTCTCCGACCTCGCTGCGGCACACGGCCCGCGCCCGCGCTTCTCGGCGAGCGCCCTTGCCTATCTCGCTCGCCAGCCATGGCCGGGCAACGTCCGCGAGGTTCGCAACTTCGTCGCCCGTGCTGGAGCGATCCACGGCACCGCCGAGATCGACGAGCCTGCGGCTGCGATCCTCCTTCACGGCGACCGACGCGAAGTCGATCGCTGGCTCGCCACCGATGGTGCGCCCCTGCCGCTGCCCAATCGCCGCCGACCACCACCTTTTAGTGCTACCGATGTGGTCGACTTGAAGGCGTTGCTGACCGATTTCGAGCAGACGGTTATCCGCGATGCCCTCGGGCGCACTGCGTTCGGCGTCGCGGCTTCGGCGCGGTTGCTCGGGATGCGGCGGACAACGCTGGTCGAAAAAATGCGCCGCCACAACATCGAGCGGCC
>JBBRQR010000243.1:0-4312 GCA_038226115.1 Sphingomonadales bacterium
CGGACGAAGTTCGCACGAATTTCACGCCCACGACGGAAATTGTATTGCTCTCCGTCCCCGCCGCGCTCGAACGAACTCACCCGAGTCGCGGCTGGAAAAGTGTCAAGTGCACTGGACAAAGTTGATGAAAGTCGTGGCACGCACAGGGGGGCCTCACCCCCACCGCGACCGCCGAAGCGGAGCAGGGCGGACAAGCAAGGTGGAGATGGGGCCATGATGAAAAGGCTGACGCATCCGAGGCGTGTAGGACAGCTTTTTCTTCTCGCCCATCATCATCGGCGGAAACAGCGCGTCGACACGGATCGGCAGCTTCCGCGAACATCCCGTGCATACCGCACAAGTCCCGCTTCCGCGTCACGCGCCCTTTGGCTAGGGAGGGTCGATGACACCCCCCCCCGCCTTCGACGCCGAACAGCTTGCCGCGCAAACGTGGTTCCAGTCGCTCCGCGATCACCTCTGCACCGCCTTCGAGACGCTTGAAGACGAAGGAACCGGCCCCCTTCCCCCCGGACGGTTCGAGCGAACGGCGTGGGAACGGCCCGACGCGACCGGCGCGCCCGGCGGCGGTGGCGTCATGGGGGTGATGAAAGGGCGGGTGTTCGAGAAGGTCGGGGTGAATACCTCGACGGTGTTCGGCAGTTTCGCCCCCGAATTCGCCGCGTCGATCAACGGGGCCGAGGCCGACCCGCGCTTTTTCGCCACCGGCATCAGCCTCGTCGCGCACATGGCAAACCCGCACGTTCCGGCGGTCCACATGAACACGCGCTTCCTCGTAACGACCAAACGCTGGTTCGGTGGCGGGGCCGACCTCAACCCGGCTTTGCCCGTCGACACCGACACCGCCGAGTTCAAGGACGCGTTCCACAATACCTGCGACGCCCACGGCCCGGATTATTGGGACCGCTATTCGAAGTGGTGCGACGAGTATTTCTTCGTGCCACACCGGGGCCGTCATCGCGGCGTCGGGGGGATATTCTACGACCACCTCGAAGGCGACTTCGCGGCGAACCTTGCCTTCACGCAGGATGTCGGGCGGACGCTGCTCGATATTTTCCCCAAGCTCGTCCGGCGGCACATGGCCGCCCCATTCACCGAGGACGAGCGTATCGCGCAACTGCGGTATCGCGGCCTATATGCCGAGTTCAACCTCGTCTACGACCGGGGGACGACCTTTGGCCTCAAAACCGGCGGCAACGTCGACGCGATCCTGATGAGCCTGCCCCCACTCGCGCGCTGGGACTAGACGTCGGCAAGTTGGCGATAGATGATACCGCAAGCCGCGTAGAAATACATCGATAGTCCGGCGATAGCTGCGGTACTCAGCGCAAGCGCAACGAAGCCCGGCACTTCAAGAACGATGCCCGGCACCGCCGGTCCGGCGATCATCCATCCTGCAATCTGGATGGGCAGCAGCGCGGCGAAGAACAACAGCCAGATCAGGACGATACGCCACGTCGAGCCGCGCGACAGCCGCCACGCGCGCTTGATTGCCGCGAAAGCGGAGATCGGCTCGCGTAGCAAGAAACCCAGCAGCGGCGTCAAGCGAGCGTAGAGCCAGAAGATCACGGGAAGGAGCAGCGCGACGAGGCCGAAAACGATCAGGCCGGTCGTCGCCGGTGTCGCCGCGGCCATCGGCGTCGCGCCACCGACGTTGGCGGCAATTACGATCACAGAAACGATGATCGCGACAATCCCGATCGCCAGCACCCCTAGGACATAAGCGACGGCGAGCCAGAGCAGAGCGACGAACGCCTTGCCGATCTTGGGCAGGATGGCGACGATCGTCGCCCCGATCGGGCGACCCCCGCCCTCGGCGGGATCGGCGGCGATGGCAGCAATGGTGAACGCCGATATTAGGCCGATCAACGTCGCCACCAGCGTCGCCCACAAATAACCGGCTGGCTGGGGCGCCGGGTGGACAAAATTCGGCATCCGCCCACCACCGGGGAAAGCGATCAGCAGGATCAGTCGTGGCAGGAACGCGAACGCCGCCACCAGCGTGGCGAAAATGGCAAAGTGGCGATGGACCACGGCGGTCGTGTCACGACGAACGGCACCAAGATCGAGTCCGGACACGTGACTTCTCCGCCTATTCCCACCGGGACCCTAGGGGGCACGGTGCGCTCGTCAACCCCGCGACAAGGTCCGGTAGATCGTTGCCAGCGCGACCGCGTTAACGACCGCCGCGAGCGCCGCGACAACACCGTCGAGCGTTGCGGCGACGATTTCGCCGACACCGCCCGCTCCCGCTGCCTTCAACAACGCCGCCGCCCCTGTGCCGACGGCACCGGTTGCCGCCGAGACGATGACGAACCAGCCGAAAAAAACCAAGGTGAAGCCGATCACGCGCCAGCCGTTGCCCGTGGTCAGTGCCCAGCTACGCTCGAGCGCAGTAACCGGTCCCAGCCCGTCGAGGACGAGCGCGGTCGCGGGTGCCAGCCGCCCGGCGAGGTAGAGGCCGGGCAGAACGAACGCCAACAGGCCAAAGCCGATCGGCACGGTGGCGAAGCCCAGCGTCACGACGAGCAGCGGCCATGCGCGCGCGGCGGCGGTCAGCGCCTCACCCACCGACCGCCGGATGCCGCGCCGCCGGTCGAGCGTGAGCCGGATGATCGTCGCCTGCGCGAACAGCGCGATCAGCGCGGGGAGGAGCAGATCGATAAGCAGGACCTTCGGCGGGATCTTCGGCAGCAGCGGTCTGCCGGAGGTCCGCACCTCGTCGCGGCGAACGACAGCAGCGGGAGCCTTGTCCGCAGGCCCAGCCGCCGTCGGCAAAGCCGGTTTCGGCAGCGCGGCAACCGTGACCACCGGCAGCGGTGGGCCAAAGCGGTCGATCGCGACCTGTGGCAGCAGGACGAACGCCGCCGCGACCGGCCAGACGAGCGGCAACAACGCCCGGCTGTCGGCGATCGTATCGTGCCATAGTTGGGCGAAGGAAAGCGGTCTCACGCCTCGGCTCAGGCGGCGGTCGCGACGCCCTTTTCAGCGGCGAGGGCGGCGAGTTCGCCCGACTGGAACATCTCCATCATGATGTCCGAACCACCGACGAATTCGCCCTTCATGTACAGCTGCGGCACCGTCGGCCAGTCGCTGAACGCCTTGATGGCGGAGCGAACCTCGGGATCGGCGAGGACATCGACGGTCTCATACTCGACGCCGAGGCGTTCGAGGATCTGGATCGCGCTCGACGAAAAGCCACACTGCGGGAACAGCGGCGTCCCCTTCATGAACAGGACGACGTCGGTCCCGCCGACAAGGGCGGCGATCTTGGCGTGAATATCGGACATGGTTCAGGCTCCAGGGACGGCGGTGGTCAACTGGAGGGCGTGAAGCACGCCGCCCATTCGGCCACCAAGGGCATTATAGACAAGCTGATGCTGGCGGACGCGCGGCAGTCCGGCGAACGCCGCTGACACGACGCGGGCGGCATAATGGTCGCCGTCACCCGCGAGGTCGGTGATCGTCACCGCCGCATCGGGCAACGCCGCAACGATCGCTGCCTCGATGTCGGCTGCGGGCATCGGCATCTCAGGCGGCATCCATGATTTGATGGCGCGCCTCGGCGAGTGCAGCGTCGTATGCGGCGCGAACGTCGGCCGGCGTCACCCCGTGTTCGGCAAGGTCGGTGCCGACCTTGCCGAACACATCCGCGTGTCCAGGTGCCGTAAAATCGGTATGGACCACCTCACAGGCATAGTCGTCGAACGCGCCGCCTTGCAGCCCGAGCTTGCCCGCCGCCCAGTGGCCGAGAAGCTTGTTGGCGCGCGCGACGATGCGGAACTCAGTGTCGGCGTCGTGGGCGAACTTCGCCTCGAAACCAGTCTCGCGCTCGTCGAAAGTCGTCATTGGCGCCGCGATCCCTTCGTGCTTCCCCACCTAGATAGAGCCGCGCGCGAAAGCGTTCAACGGGCGATGGCCATACCGTCGGCGTTCATATTCGGCGGCGTATCTTCCGGTCCAGTGGTTTGACAAAGGTAGTGCTATGAAAATTCGTGCAATTATCGGTGCAATCGCACTTCTGGCAGGTGGCGTCGTCGCCGCGACTGTCGCATTCAAGGGAGCGGAACTGATCCCATTCACCAAGGTCACGCTCGCCGCCGCAACCGCCACCGCCCTAAAGGCGCGTCCGGGGACGGTTACCGACAGCGAGCTGGAAAAGGAAAAGGGCGGTAGCGGCCTGCGCTATTCGTTCGACATCACCGACGCTGCGAAAAAGAAGTTCGAGGTCGGGGTCGATGCGAAGACCGGCAAGGTGCTGGAGAACAAGGCCGAGGGGAAGAACCCCGACTAAGTCGGTCATCGACCGCGGCGC
>JBBRQR010000244.1:0-4297 GCA_038226115.1 Sphingomonadales bacterium
GCGGGTGATCGAAGTTCTCGGCGACCCGTTCGCGCCGCGCAGCTTCTCGCTGATCGCAATCCACGCCAAGGGTCTGCCGCACCGCTTTTCCGAGGGCGCGACCGAGCAGGCGGAAAAGGCGGCGCACCAGAGCCTCGGGGAGCGCGATGACCTGCGCGCGCTGCCGATCCTGACGATCGACCCCGCCGACGCGCGCGACCACGACGATGCGGTATGGGCCGCCCCCCGCGACGATAGTGGCTGGGACGCGATCGTCGCCATCGCCGACGTGTCGTTCTACGTCCGAGAAGGCAGCGCCCTCGATCGCGCCGCCCGCGAGCGCGGCAACTCGGTCTATTTCCCCGACCGCGTCGTCCCCATGCTGCCCGAAGTCCTGTCGGCCGACGCGTGTTCGCTGGTCGAGGGCGAAGATCGCGCGGTGCTCGCATGCCACCTGACGATCGCGGCCGACGGAACGGTGACCGGCCACCGCTTCACACGCGCCGTCATCCGCTGCACGACCAACATCGCGTACGAGGAAGCGCAGGCGACGATCGACGCTCACGTGGGCGAGCATCTGGCGACGTTGCAACCGCTGTGGGGCGCGTGGGGCGCATTGACGAAGGCGCGTGATGCGCGGTCGCCGCTCGACCTCGACCTTCCTGAACGCCGCGTCGAGCTCGATCCGACCGGCACGATCACCGCGATCGTCACCCGCGAGCGGTTGGACGCCCACCGGCTGATCGAGGACTTCATGATCGCCGCCAACGTCGCCGCCGCGCAGGCGCTCGAGGCGAAGCGGACGGTGTGCATGTACCGCGTCCACGAGGCCCCGCCGCGCGAGAAATTGGTCGCGCTGAAGGATTATCTCGAGACGTTCGGGCTGCCCTTCGCGCTCGGGCAGGTCGTCGCGCCCCGGACATTCAATAGCTTGCTGGCGAAAGTGAAAGGCGAAGCGTTCGCGCAGCAGGTCAGCGAACAGGTGCTGCGGACGCAAACGCAGGCTTATTATTCGCCGACCAACCTTGGCCATTTCGGGTTGGCGCTGCGCAGCTACGGCCACTTCACCTCGCCTATCCGCCGCTACGCCGACCTGATCGTCCACCGCGCGCTGGTCCGCGCGTACCAGCTCGGCGACGACGGGTTAAGCGACGCCGAGGTCGATCTGATGCCGCGCACCGCCGAACACATCAGCATGACCGAGCGCCGCGCGATGGAGGCCGAGCGCGAGACGGTCGACCGCTATGTCGCCGCCTATCTGTCGACGAAGGTCGGCGAGACGATGCCGACGCGCATCACCGGCGTCGCCAAGTTCGGCTTCTTTGCGACCGTCGAGGGGGTCGGCGGCGACGGGCTGGTGCCGGTGTCGACGCTCGGGGCCGAATATTTCGTGTTCAACGAAGACGCGCGGACGCTCGAGGGGAGCGCTTCGGGAACGCGCTACGCCGCCGGGCAGACGCTCGACCTGCGGTTGGCAGAGGCGAACCCGATCACCGGCGCACTTCGCTTTGAGCTGCCGCTCGGAGAGGGCGAAATGCTGCGCAGCGACCGAGTGCGCACCGGGCGACGCGCGGGACTTGATCGCGCCGGACCGGGACCACGGGGCCGCATCCCGCCGGGCGTGCGGCGCGGGCGACGGTCTTGACTTTCGACGGGCGCATCGTCATTGAGCGCGGTCTGTCGCGACGGCCCCCGGCTGTACGCCATTCATTACAGGACGCGTCATGGCCAAGCCGACTACGATCAAGATCAAGCTCGTGAGCACTGCCGACACCGGCTATTTCTACACGACCAAGAAGAACCCTCGGACTCAGACTGAGAAGCTGCTGTTCAAGAAGTACGATCCCGTCGCGCGCAAGCACGTCGAGTTCAAGGAAGCCAAGATCAAATAACGCCTTGCTTGAGGCGTTAAGACGCCGCTGCAACCTGATCGCGACCGCCGAGCTTCGAAGCATATAGTGCCTTATCGGCGCGGGCGAGCAGGCTCAGGGCGGGTTCGTCGAAGCCTAATTCCGCAACACCAATACTGATCGTGATGGCAAAGGGCACTTCGGTGGTATCCGCAACCAGGCCACGTAGCCGCTCACCGGCAAGTGATGCGACCTCAATCCCGGTATCAGGCATAACCAGTACCAGTTCGTCGCCGCCGAACCGCGCCAGCGTATCGCCACTGCGGATGCCGCTGCCGAGTCGTGCGGCGACTGCGCGCAGGACTTTATCGCCGATGGCGTGACCGTGTCGGTCATTGATCGGCTTGAACCGGTCGATGTCGATCATCAGCAGCGACAGTCGCCGTCCCGATGCCGTTGCCCGCTCGATCTGAGCGACGAGGTCGGTATCAAAAAAGTGCCGATTCCACAGTCCGGTCAGTGGGTCGGTCAGGGCCAAACGGCGGACCTCGTCGGCGGCGACGCGGCGGCGGTCGGCAATCGCTTTGCGGCGAAGCAGCGCCTGGACGCGGACCGCGACCTCGGCCGTGTCGAAGGGATAAGCGACACAGTCGGCAACGCCGCTATCGAAGGCCAATGCGAGCGCGACAGCGTCGCCGCGCGGGACCATCGCGAGGACCGTCGCCTCGACGCGAGTCGCCTCGGCCTGAAGATCGGCAATCGTTGCGCATTCGGCCCACCAGTCATTGCGCGGGGCGACGATCAGAAGGTCGATCGCGTCGTCACGAAGGGCCGCGATTGCGCTACGTTCATCGAGCATGACGGTTCGGCCCTCGGCGGCCAATACCGGGGCCAGCATCGTGTAGTCACCCAATGCGGCGATGATGCCGATCATCGGGGGATGTCGAGTGGCGGTACGCGCTCGCAGAACTTTGGGGTTCACGCTCTTCACAACCTAAGCATAGTTGCCAACTCTCACTGAACCATTAAGGTTCGCGGTGGCATTTAGGCAAGAATCGTCTCGACGGGCACCATCTTGGCCCGGTAGGTAATGGCCGATGATCGCGACCCCCGCCCATTTTACCGACTCTACCGCCGCCGAAACGCTCGCGTTGCGTGCCCTCGCGCATGTCGCCGGCGACGTCGATCTCGGCCCACGCTTTCTTGACTTGACCGGTATCGACGTCGCGACGCTTCGGGCGCGGGCCGGATCCGCCGAGGTGCTGACGGCGGTGCTTGGCTTTCTTACCGCACATGAGGCGAGTCTGATCGCGACCGCCCGCGCGCTTGCGGTTGCGCCTGCCGCACTCGTCAGGGCGCACCAGACGTTGACCGGGCCAAGCGAATGACGCGACCACTGGTCATCTGCGACTGCGACGAGGTGCTGCTCCACTTCGTCGGTCCGTTCGGCGACTATCTCGCTGCTGAGCACGACCTCTCGCTAAATCTCGATACCTTTGCTTTGTCGGGAAATATCCGGCGCGCCGATGGCACCAGCATAGAGCCTACGGGGTTCATGCCGCTCCTCAACGGCTTTTTCGACACCCATATGGTGACGCAAACCCCCGCGCCCGGAGCAGCTAACGCGCTGGCAGCGCTCGCTAAACGGTGCGACGTCGTCATCCTGACCAATGTCGACGATCGTCACAACGCGCTCCGCACCGCCGAGCTAGCGCGCCACGGGATGCCGTACCGTGTCGTCTGCAACAATGGTCCCAAGGGCGCGCCGGTGAAGGCGCTCATGGACGAATATGGCGCATCAGCGGGGGCATTCATCGACGATTTGCCGCCGCACCACATGTCGGTGAAACGCGCCGCACCGAGGGTGTTTCGTCTTCACATGGTCGCCGACCCGCGCCTCCATGCTCTGATTTCCGCTGCCCCCGACGCCGATGCCCGGATCGACGATTGGGTTTCCGCCCTGCCCGTGCTGCAAGCCGCCCTCGGAGTGACGCCATGACCCCTGAAGCTCGCCTCGCCGACCTTGGCATCGCCCTGCCCACCCCGGCGTCCCCGGCCGCAAACTATGTCTCAGGCGTCGTTCACGCCGGATTGCTCCACATTTCGGGGCAGATTCCATTCGATAAGGACGGCAACCTGATGCGGGGTCGGCTTGGCGACGACTTGACGACCAAGGAGGGTGCCGCTGTCGCTGAACGCTGTGGCGTCGGATTGATCGCCCAGATGAAAGCTGCACTGGGAAATCTCGACCGCGTCGAACGCATTGTCAAACTTGGTGTTTTCGTTGCCTGCGCCGCCGACTTCACCGACCAGCCAAAGGTAGCGAACGGCGCATCGGACCTGATGGTTGCGGTGTTCGGCGAGCTTGGCCGCCACGCGCGCAGTGCGGTCGGCGTCGCCGCCTTGCCGCTCGGGGTCGCGGTGGAGATCGACGCGATTGTCGCGGTGCGCGATTAGGCTGCCGCTAA
>JBBRQR010000245.1:0-4292 GCA_038226115.1 Sphingomonadales bacterium
AGTGCCGCGCCGCTCGGGGGGCGCTGCTCGACACGCTCGATCTCGCGGCGTTGATCTGAGCGACAGTCGCAGCGATCGCTAACCACGCCTTCATCGGCCCCAAGAAAGCCTTGCTTCCCCTGCCGCACTGCACAACCGATATGTCGGCGATGCAGTCGCCCGCAGCCACCCCCGGTCGTGTCATCCTTGTCGGCGCCGGTCCCGGCGCGCCTGATCTGCTGACGGTGCGCGCCGTCCGCGCGCTCGCGTTAGCGACCGTCGTCGTCCACGACGGGCTGATCGATTCGGCGGTGCTCGACTTCGCCCCCGCCGCGCGCCGGATCGACGTCAGCAAACGCCGCGACCGCCACACGCTGCCGCAGGACGCGATCAACGCGCTGCTCGTCGCTGAAGCGCGCAGCGGGCACCTCGTTGTCCGGCTCAAGGGCGGCGATCCGTTCATCTTCGGGCGCGGCGGTGAGGAGGTCGACGCGTGCCACGCCGCCGGGGTCGCGGTCGAGGTCGTTCCCGGCGTCTCGGCGGCGCTCGGCGCGGCGGCCGGGGCGCTCATCCCGCTCACCCACCGCGACCATGCGTCGTCGGTCAGCTTCGTCGCGGGGACGTGCCAGAACCTCGTCGACCAAGACTGGGCGGGCCTCGCCGGCAAAGGGCGAACGCTCGTCGTGTACATGGGGGTGACCAACGCCGCCGCGATCGCCGACAAGTTGATCGCCGACGGCCTGTCGCCCGATTGCGCGTGCGCCGTCCTCGAACGCGGGACGCTCCCCGGCGCGCGCGTCGTGCGGACGTTGCTCGCCGATCTTGGCGGCACGGTCGCCGCCAACGCCATTGTTTCCCCGGCGTTGCTCGTCATCGGCGACGTTGCTCGCCTTGGCGTTGCCGACGCCGTTCTAAAGGAACTGACATGCGACTGCTGACCGGCAACACGCTCGAAGACGGCGACGTCGTCTGGTGGGACGGTAGCGGCTGGAGCCTTCATCTCCGCGACGCTGTCGATGTAACGGACGGCGGTGACGCGCTGCTCACCGAAACCCTCGCCGCCGAGCGTATCAACGACCCCGCTCTCGTCGACGCGACTGCCACCCCCGACGGCCCGCGCCCCCGCACGATGCGCGAGCGCGTTCGCGGCGCGGGTCCGACGATCCGTCTCGATTTGAACAGGGCTGCCTGATGTACCGCTACGACACCTATGACCAGGCGATCGTCGATGCCCGCGTCGCCGAGTTCCGCGATCAGGTTACGCGGCGCTTGGCTAACGAGATCACAGAGGATCAGTTCAAGCCGCTGCGGCTGATGAACGGGCTTTACCTCCAGCTCCACGCATACATGCTCCGCGTCGCCGTGCCGTACGGGACGCTGTCGGGAACGCAACTCCATCGGCTCGCCGACATCGCGCGCAAGTACGACCGGGGCTATGCGCATTTCACGACGCGGCAGAACATCCAGTATAATTGGATCAAGCTCGCCGAGGCTCCCGATCTGATGGCCGACCTCGCCGAAGTCGAGATGCACGCGATCCAGACGAGCGGCAACTGCATCCGCAACATCAGTTCAGATCAGTTCGCCGGAGCCGCTGCCGACGAACTCGCCGACCCGCGCCCGTACGCCGAATTGCTGCGGCAATGGTCGAGCTTCCACCCCGAATTCAGCTTCCTGCCGCGCAAGTTCAAGATCGCGGTGATCGCCAGCGACATCGACCGCGCCGCGATCCAGCTCCACGATATCGGCCTGCAACTCGTGCGCGGGGACCAGGGCCTCGGCTTCAAGGTCTGGGTCGGCGGCGGCATGGGGCGGACGCCGATGATCGGCCATGTCGTCCGCGACTTCATCCCGGTGGCGCAATATCTCAGCTACTGCGAGGCGATTCTGCGCGTCTACAATCGCTACGGACGGCGTGACAATATCTACAAGGCGCGGATCAAGATCCTCGTCCACGAGCTTGGTGCCGCCGAATTCACGCGCCAGGTCGAAGCCGAATGGGCGCTCATCGAACCCCTCGCGCTCGATGCCCCCGCCGCCGAATATGACCGGATCGTCGCGCAGTTCGCCGAACCCGCCTACGACCTCGCCGCGAGCGACAGCATCGACCGCAGCGACCCTGATTTCGCGTTGTGGGTCGACCAGAACGTCCACGCGCACAAACAACCCGGCTACGCCATCGCGACGATCAGCCTTAAGCCCGTCGGCGGCATCCCCGGCGACGCGTCGGCCGACCAGATGGACCTCATCGCCGACCTCGCAGCACGCTTTGCCCACGACGAAATCCGGGTGACCCACAGCCAGAACCTCGTCCTCGCGCACGTCCGCAAGGCCGACCTGCATGCCCTGTGGACCGCGCTCGACGCTGCGGGGCTGGCGACGCCGAACCTCGATCTGGTGACCGACATCATCGCCTGCCCCGGCCTCGATTATTGCGCGCTCGCCAATGCGCGCTCGATCCCCGTCGCGCAGAAGATCGCCGAACGCTTCGCCGACCTCGACCGCCAGCACGACATCGGCGAGCTGAAGATCAAGGTGTCGGGGTGCATCAACGCCTGCGGCCATCACCACGCCGGTCATATCGGCATCCTCGGCGTCGACAAAAAGGGCGAGGAGGCCTACCAGCTCAGTCTCGGCGGCTCGGGCGCCGAAGACGCGAGCCTCGCCAAGATCCTTGGCCCCGGCTTTTCCGAAGCCGGCGTCGTCGACGCCGTCGAAAAGGTGATCGAGGCGTATCGCACCGTCCGCAGCGGCCCCGCTGAGCGCTTCCTCGACACCTACCGCCGGGTCGGCGACGCCCCGTTCAAGGCGGCAGTTTACGCCCCCGCGGCGGAGACCGCACGATGACCGATGTGCAGGACCAGTCGGCGGTTGCCGGAGCCGCGCCGCCGCCCGAAACCGCCCCGGCGCAGGTGCTTAGCTTCCGCGACGGCGCGCTGTACGATGGTCCCGTCGCCGCGCTCGCCGATTTCTCGGCGGCGTCGAACACTGCAGCGGTGCGGATCGACTCCGGTGACGACATCCGCACGCTCATCCCGCACCTTGCCGGATTGCGCCTGATCGAGGTCGCTTTTCCCAAGTACCGCGACGGACGCGGCTATTCGTCGGCGCGGATCGTCCGCGAGGCGGGCTACACCGGCGAGCTGCGCGCGGCGGGCGACGTGCTGCTCGACCAGATCGTCTTCATGCGCCGCGTCGGCTTCGACAGCTTCGCCCCCGCCGCGCCGCTCGATCGGAGCGCCATCGAAACAGCCCTCGCACGCTTCCCGTTCGTTTATCAAAAGGCGGCGGACGCGAAGGTGCCCGTCTGGGCGCTAAGAAATGGCTGACGCAGCGCGGGCGCACGACATCATCGACGTCGCCCCGGCGTTCACGCCCGCCGACGTCGCCGCCCTCAACGCGCGCTTTGCGGTCGTCGAGACGGCGGCGATGGTCGCGACAATGCTCGACGAACTCCACGGGCGCGTCGCTGCCGTGTCGTCGTTCGGGGCCGAATCTGCCGTCCTCCTCCATCTGATCGCTGGCGTCGACAAATCCGTCCCGGTCGTTTTCGTCAACACTCAGAAAATGTTCGGCGAGACGTTGGCGTACCGCGACGAGCTGGCCGAACGCCTCGGCCTGACCGACCTCCGTGTCCACCGCCCCGACCCGTTCACGCTGGCGGCGCGCGACGTAACGAGCCTGCGGTGGAGCTTCGACCCCGACGGCTGCTGCGCCATCCGCAAGGTCGAGCCGCTTCGCCGTGCGCTCGCGCCGTTCGATGCGTGGCTATCGGGGCGCAAGGGCTTTCAGGGCACGACGCGCGCCGCGCTGCCGCGTTTCGAACTCGATGAGGGGCGACTGAAAATCAACCCGCTCGCCGATTGGGACAAGGCGCGCATCGACGCCTATTTCGCCGACCACGACCTACCGCGCCACCCGCTCGAGGCCCAAGGTTTCGCCTCGATCGGCTGCATGCCGTGCACGAGCGTCGTCCGTCCCGGCGAAGACCCACGCTCGGGGCGCTGGCGCGGCTGGGACAAGACCGAATGCGGCATCCATGAAACGGCGCACGACCCGGCGTTCTGATTGTAATGCTCGCACTGTTCGCCCTCGCGCGCGGGCGCTACAAGATGAACTTCGACAGGTCGGTGTCGCGCGCAATGTCGCCGAGTTCGCGTTCGACATAGGCAGCGTCGATCGTCACCGTTTCGCCGCCGCGCTCGCTCGCGGTGAAGCTCAGGCTTTCGAGCAATTTCTCGCAGATCGTCTGGAGCCGCCGCGCGCCGATGTTCTCGACCGCGTCGTTGACCTGTGCCGCCGTCGCCGCAATC
>JBBRQR010000246.1:0-4255 GCA_038226115.1 Sphingomonadales bacterium
CGATTGCCAATGTCGACTACGACAACCTGTCGTACGATGACCTCGTCGAACTCAGCTTCGACCGCATCCAGCAGCTGCGCCTCGACGGCTCCGACGACGGCGACGCCGCCGCCTGGGAAGCGATGCTGGCCCGCAAGCACCGGGAGACCTACGCACAGGCGTGAGCCCTCATGGCGAGGTGCCGCCCGCGCGGTGCCTCGCCGCCAACCATGATCGCGACAGAGCAGGGCGGGGCCGGCGGCATCGAGCCGCCGCCACCGCCGGCGCTACCGCGCCCGCAGTGATCGAGCAGCGAAGCAGAACGAGAGGGGAGGGAGCGGCACCGCTGCGGACAACCAGGTCCGACCGGGGAGAAAGCCAATGACGCGCCACGACCACCTTCGCGAAATCGCAATCCTGCCCTGCCTGCCAGCGGGCCTATCGGTCGAAGACGAGTATCTGACCCCGACCGCGCCGAGCTTCGGCCTCGAGTTTGCCCAGCCCAACGCGGCGCTGGCGCGCACGCTGGCATTCCTCAACATCTCGAAGCACTGCTTCCTCGATCTCGTCAAATCCCAGCGTGGCATCGACTTGCTGTCGTCGAAGCCACAAGGCACGGGCACCGGGCCATGGCGGCACCGCCCTGAATATGCCGCCGACTGGCGGGCCTTCGAAGTCGCGCACGATTACGCTCGCCCGCAGCTGCTGACCGACGACCAGTTCATCGAGATCATGGACAACGCCAGCTACGGCGGCGTCCTCGCGATCGCCGGCTACGTCGACGCCGACTTCGCCGTCCCTGACGGGATGACCGCAGTCGCCGTCACTGGCAAGTTCCAGCTCGGCATCGTCGATTACATCTGGGGCAGCGGCCACACCGTCACCTTCGACGGGTCGCTGACCGTCGATCTGACCCAGGGTCAGATCGGCGACGCGCCGGGGTATTCATACGACGGCGTCTGCGACTTCGTCGTCGACTATTTCCGCTTCAGCACGCTGTCGCGCGCGACCCTCGACCCAGGCGAGCGGTTCCGTGCCGTACCGACGCCGCAGTTGGCGCTGGCGGCATGAGCGGCCTCGAACTGCGCCGCGGCCAGTGCCACTGCGCCCGGCCTGGCTGCAATCGCAGCTGGCCACGCGACCCGTGCCTCGACGTCGCATGTCCCGATTGCCGCACACAC
Source organism: Sphingomonadales bacterium (assembly GCA_038226115.1). GTDB lineage: Bacteria > Pseudomonadota > Alphaproteobacteria > Sphingomonadales > Sphingomonadaceae > Polymorphobacter_B. The sequence continues at coordinate 1,161 of JBBRQR010000246.1, forward strand.
GCCGGCACCGGCTGTCGCCGGCCGAGCGGGCACGCCGGCCCGTTCGTCGAGCTCCACGCTGCGCGTGACCTCGCTGCCGATGCGGCCGGCGCCTACGGCCCCTGTCCGCTCGGTGCGTGTGCCGAGCTTGATCATCGGTCTCAGTCCCAGCGGCCTTTGTGAGGCCGCCGCGGCACGCGGCGTCATCCGCCTTCGCATCTACAGAACAATCAGCTATATGGAGCAGATCATGACAACGCGTTTCGATACCCTTCGGACCTTCACCGCGATCAAAGCCGCCGGTGTCGACGAGACGGCGGCACAGGCAATCACCACTGCCATCCAGGACTCGATCCTCGACGTGCGCGACCAACTCTCCACGAAAGCCGATGTCGAGGGCCTTCGCACCTCGATAAAAAGCGACATTGAAAACGTCCGCGTCAAGCTCGAAGCAGAGTTTACCGTCGTCCGCGGCGAGATGAAGACGTGGGCGGCCGACATCGGATCGAAGATCTCCGACGCACAGACAGCCTCGATCCGCTGGACCGCGGGCCTCCTCATAGCAGCCGTCAGCACCACAGTCGCGTTGATCAAGCTGCTCTGAGCAGACGTCATCGTCGGCCCCCCGACATACCGGGGCCATCGCCGCGCCCGGTCGAGCCGGACCTGTGCCCGGGTGCAAGGACCGCCGGTCCCCCCAATTTAGCCGCCCCGTGTTCGCTTCGCTCGCGGGCGCCTAAATCGGCTCCCCCGGCGTCCGTAGCTGCGCCCGGGCATCCTTGCACCCGGCCCCATTCGGTCCGGCTATCCGGTCTGCACGGCGCTGCCATCCCGGCCCGCCAGAGGAGACCGACGATGACTGAAATCCTCCCCGACCGTGACACCGGTGAGACGGTTGCTGCCAAGTACGCCCGAGTCTTCGAAGAGCCTTTCGCGCTCTTCGAAGCCATTAACTATGGCTCGCCCGTAATAGCCGTTTGCCCGCTTACCGAGCTTGGCGAGCCAACAGGGCTTATCGCGATATACGAGGTATGCTCGTGACCGCCTCAAGCCCGACCTGGGCGCGGTTCGCCATGCCAGGGTACGAGGTGTCGAGCGCCGGCGATCGCCGGTTCTCTGCCCTCGTCGCGCGCCTCGCCGACGGTCGCTCGATCGAAGAAGCCTATCAGCTCGACGTCAAGGGCTACCGCGCGACCGGCGCGAGGAGCTGGCGGGCCGGCAAGGGCCGACCGCCGCTCGCACCGATGAGCCATGCCGCGATGTGGCTCGCCTACCTTGATCTCTGGCAGCAATGGGCACGCGAGAACCCGGCGCTGATCGCTGACCTTCGGCGTCGCTCTGCCGGACTGCCGCTGACCGATCGCTTTGCCGCGACCGGTGTCAGCCAAGCGCGGGCACTGGCGACGATCCTCGCCGACGACGGCTGAAGCCGCCGTCAGCCTCGTCGTCGGCGGTCAGGAGAGAGCGCTATCGATCATGACATCGACTTCGGCCGCTGCCCGTTCGGCCAGCAGCTGACGCAGAATGTCGAGGTCATCGAGGACCTCGACAGTATCGTGACACACGGCTGTGCCAAGCGCGCTCTTGAGCCACGGGCTTACCGACGCGCTGGTCAGCACCGAGACGATGCGCGCCTCGGCAACAGAGAGGGCATCAGCGCCGACGTCAGGCGTCGGCACCGGCCGCTCGGCCATTATCGTCGGCACCGTTGCCACGCCCGCGCGATGCCGCAGTCCGCTCGGCCGAGGTGCTCGCCTTCGCGTCGACCGACCGTACCGCCTTGACTCCAAGGGCGGTCAGCGCCTGCTCGGCGCCCATGGCAACGACCGCCCCAAGGATCGCCTTCAACTGGATCGTCGGCAACCTTCCGGCACCCGACGCCAGCACGGCATCGCCGAGCTCGCGGGCAGCCGCCTTGCGGGCTTCGGCGACGCGCGACTGATGCTTGCGCATCTCATCCTCAGCCCGGTCGAGGGCCTCGACAGCCGCGCTCTTGCCTGTTGCCATATCGAACTCCTCTGACCCGCGTCACACGACAAAGATGACATCGCGAAATCTGCCAGACAGCACACCTGCTGACAAGCCCGGGGGGTAGTCCAAGGGAGCGGTCCCAACATCGACCTAGCAGGAGATGGCGGCCAGCCTGCGGCGTTGTCTCCCGGTGCCGGGCGGCCTGTCCGTCGGCGTGTAGAGGGCCCCTGGTCGAAGCGGCCGAAGGCAGCAAAGAGCGGCGGTGCCCCCAATTTTGCCGGCCCGTCTTCGCTTCGCTCGCGGCCAACAAAATCGGCTCCCCCACCGCCCCTCCGGGCGCGCAAGAGCGCGTCTTTGCCCCCTCCGACCGCTCCGCCCAGAAAGAGGGCACACGCCGACGGACAGGCCGTCCGGCACCTCAAAGGGAGACAGCAAATGCAGACCAACACCCTCTCGATCAGCCCCGCCGTTACCGACACCGCAGCCTACCTTGCGACCTACGATCTCGCCCGCCAGCGCGCCACCGTTTCCGACTTCGACGTCCATGTCATCCGCAACGACGACGGCTCCTACTGGTACGTCGATGAAGGTGACTACTCTCTTGAGCTGAGCGACTTCGAGGACCGGATCGTCCACACGCTCGAAGGGCGAATGAGCGGGCTCTACTGAAGCCCGTTCCGCAAAAGTGGGGAATTTTACTTCGCCCGTTCCGGGGAAAATTACAGTGACATTGACATGGCCGTGGCGAGGTTCGTGCGAGACGACGCAACAAGGTCCGCGCGGGCCTGACCGGCTCGCCTGAAACGGCATCGCCGACCGCCCGGCTTATGGCGGTGGCGGGGTACGTGCGAGATGCCACAACAAGGTCCGCGCGGGCCTGACAGGCTCGCCTGAAACGGCATCGCCGACCGCCCGGCATATGACTGCGGCGGCTCGACCCAGCACAACTGACATGCTCCGCTTCCCCCTCCCGACAGTGACGATCAGAAGGCACGGATCTTAGTTGAGCGGGTAATTAGGGAGCACACCCTACGCACCCTTCGGGAGCAAAGAGCCATAAGATCAATGTCTTATGGGAGAACTAGCATGTCACAGCGCAACGGCAAAGACGGAAACAAGCAAGAAAATCAATCGCATAAGCGTGA
>JBBRQR010000247.1:0-4246 GCA_038226115.1 Sphingomonadales bacterium
ACGTGCGGATCGGGCATCACCGCCGCCGTCGTCGCGTTCGGCGCGACGCTGCTCGGCGCGAAGGACGTCGCGTTGTACGACGGCAGCTGGAGCGAATGGGGCGCGTCGGCGACTGCGCCGGTGGTGACGGGGGCGGCTTGACGGGAACCGGGACTCGCCTCGTCGAGGCCGGACGCCCCGACGCCTACACCCGCGGCCCCGGCATGACGGCGGGCATCGTCAACCCGCCGGTGTGGCATGCGTCGACGATCGTGTTCGACGACCTCGCTGCGCTCGAGGAGGCGCGCAAGCATCCCGATGCGGGATTGTTCTACGGGCGGCGGGGGACGCCGACGCAATGGGCGTTGGAGGAGGCGCTGACCGCGCTCGAACCCGGCGCGGCGGGGACCAAGCTGTATCCGTCAGGGGTCGCGGCGATCGCGGCGGCGCTGCTGACCATCGTCCGCGCGGGCGACCATGTCCTGATGGTCGACACCGCGTACGAGCCGAGCCGCGCTTTTGCCGATCTTTTCCTGAAACCGCTCGGGATAACCACGACATTCTATCCGCCGACCGCCGATGTTGCGGCATACATCCAGCCGACGACGCGCGCGATTTTGATCGAGTCGCCGGGGTCGCTGAGCTTCGAGGTGCAGGACGTTCCCGCGATCGTCGCGGTCGCGCAGGCGCACAACATCGCGACCGTGATGGACAATACGTGGGCGACACCGCTGCTGTTTTCACCGATCGTGCACGGGGTCGATTTTTCGGTGCAGGCGCTGACCAAATATACCGGCGGGCATAGCGACCTGATGATGGGGTCGGTGACGACGACGCCGCGGTGGTGGGGGCGGCTCAAGACCAAGTCGTATCTGCTCGGCTACTGCGTCGGCCCCGACGATGCTTATCTTGCGCTGCGGGGCCTGCGGACGCTCGGGCTGCGGCTCGAGCGGCAGGGGGCGAGCGCGCTCCAGATCGCGCAGTGGCTCGACGGCCATCCGGCGGTGGCGCGGGTGCTCCATCCGGCGCTGCCCGCCGATCCGGGGCACGCAGTATTCACGCGCGACTTCACCGGCGCGTCGGGGCTGTTCGCCTTCGTCCTCAAGCGCGGGTCGCGCCCCGACACGGCTGCGCTGATCGACCATCTCGCCCATTTCGGCATCGGTTTTTCGTGGGGAGGGTATGAAAGCCTGATCCTGCCGGTCGAACTCAACGGCATCCGAACCGTCACGAGCACCGATTCGGGCGGCCAAATCATCCGGCTGTCGATCGGCCTCGAAGACCCCGCCGACCTGATCGCCGACCTTGCCGCCGGACTCGACCGCTACGAAGCCCAATTCGGAGACGCCGCATGACGTTCGATGACTATGCCGACCACGACGCCACCGGCCTCGCGGCGCTCGTCGCCAGCGGGCAGGTCAGCCCGGTCGAGTTGCTCGAAACCGCCATCGCCGCGACCGAGACGGCCAATGCCGATCTGAACTTCATCGCGCAGCCGTTGTTCGAGCGGGCGCGCGCCGCCGCGACGCAGCCGTTTACCGGGCCGTTCGCGGGCGTGCCGTTCGTCGTCAAGGACCTCCATATGCCGGTCGCCGGCGAGCGCTCGGGCGAAGGCAGCCGCTTGTTCGATGGCTTCGTCGCCGATCACGATGCGACGCTGTTCACCCGCTTCGCAGCGGCGGGATTCAACACCTTTGCCAAGACGACGACACCTGAATTCGGCCTGACGGTGACGACCGAAAGCCGCGCCTATGGCCTGACGCGCAATCCGTGGGACCGGTCCCGCAGTTCGGGCGGGTCGAGCGGCGGCGCGGCGGCGGCGGTCGCGGCGCGCGTCGTGCCGGTGGCGCATGCGTCCGACGGCGGCGGGTCGATCCGCTGCCCGGCGGCGGCGTGCGGGTTGTTCGGGTTGAAGCCGTCGCGCGGGCGCGTGCCGTGCGGGCCAAAGGCGACCGAGGGCTGGTTCGGGCTGACCGCCAACCATGTCGTCACCCGTTCGGTGCGCGATTCGGCCGCCGTCCTCGATGCGATCCACGGTGACGAACACGGCAGCCGGTACAGCGCGCCGACGCCCGCACGGTCGTTCCTCAGCGAAGTCGGGCGCGACCCCGGCAAACTTCGCATTGCGCTAATGCTCGAACCGATGACCGGCGTTCCGGTCGACCTGCAGATCATCGCCGCCACCCGTGACACCGCGAAGCTGCTCGCCGGCCTCGGCCATCACGTCGAGGAGGCGGCGCCGGTGTTCGATGCAGCCGGGCTGACCGCCGCGATGACCGCGACGGTCGGCGCGAGCACGGCGCACGATGTCGCGCGGCGGCTCGCCGCGTTGGGCCGGACCGACGCGGGTGACGATATCGAAACCGTGCCGCAGATGTGGGTCCATATCGGCAATCGGACGACGGCGGTCGAGCTGGCGAAGGCGAATGCGACCTTTCAGACGGCGGCGATCGCGCTGGCCGACTTCATGGCCGATTACGACGTCATCCTGTCGCCGGTATTCGCCCAGCCGGTGATCGGCCTCGGCATCATCGACCTGTCGCCCGCCGACATCGGCGCGTGGACGGCGGCGATCACCGGCTACAGCCCATTCACCGCGCTCGCCAACCAGACGGGTGTCCCGGCGATGTCGTTGCCGCTCGCGCACGACCGTGACGGCTTGCCGATCGGAATCATGGTGACCGGGCGTTACGGCGACGAGGGGTTGTTGTTTCGACTCGCCGCGCAAATCGAGGCGGCGGCACCATGGGCCTCGCGGCGTCCGCCGGGCGGCAAAGCATAGCTTTTACCCTCTAAATGCTGCATTGCAGCGGAAGGCGCTGGCGGCTTCGGGTAAATGCGTTTATACAGGTCGTTAGTACGTGCTTTAGCCGCAACCAAGGGCTTATCGATGCGATCGTCCGCACTCCTGTTCGCCAGCCTGCTGGTCCTCGCCAGCTGCGGCAAGAAGGACGATGGTCACGCTACGCCGCCGCCGGGCGCGCCGGGTGGTCCGCCGCCGTCGGTCACCGTCGCCCATCCGCTCAGCAAGCCGATCGTCGACTGGGATGATTATACCGGGCGGTTCGAGGCGGTCGATTCGGTCGATGTCCGGCCGCGCGTGTCGGGCTATCTGCAATCGCTCAACTTCCGCGATGGGCAGTTCGTCCGCAAAGGCCAGCTGTTGATGACGATCGATCCGCGCCCGTTTCAGGCGGTGTACGATCAGGCCAAGGCCGACGAGGGACGCTATGTCGCCGCCGCGCAGGTCGCGCAGACCGGCTTTGCTCGCGTCAAACAGCTCCTCGACCTCAAGGCAGCGAGCCAGGAGGAATTCGACAACGCGCAGGCGACGTTGCGACAGGCGCAGGCGCAGGTCGGATCGGCCAAGGCCAACACGAAGGCAAAGGCGCTCGACGTCGAGTTTACCCGCGTCGTCGCCCCCGCATCGGGCCGTGCGTCCGACCGCAAGGTCAGCAGCGGCAACTATGTCAGCAGCGGGCAGACGGTGTTGACGACGATCGTGTCGTTGAACCCGATCCATTTCGTCTTCACCGGGTCGGAGGCGGTCTATCTGAAATATCAGCGCGCCAACCGCGCCGGGACCCGCCCTTCGTCGCGTGTTGCGGCGAACCCCGTCGACATCCGCCTTGCCGATGAAACCGCGTATCGCTGGCATGGGCGGATGGACTTCGTCGACAACACAATCGACCGCGGGTCGGGGACGATCCGCGGGCGCGCCGTCGTCGCCAACCCCGACGGCCTGCTGACGCCGGGCATGTTCGGCCATATGCGCCTGCTCGGGTCGGGGGCGTATCAGGGGCTGCTCGTGCCCGAGGATGCGGTCGTCACCGACCAGACGCGCAAGACCGTGCTGGTCGTCGGCGCCGATGGGAAGGTGGCGCAGCGCGTCCTCGAACTCGGGCCGATCGTCGACGGGCTTCGCGTCGTCCGCTCGGGGCTCGCGGTTACCGATAACGTCATCATCGCCGGGGTTCAGCGCGCCCATGCGGGAGCGCCGGTCAAGGTCGTGCAGGGCCGGATTGTGCCGCCCGACCCCGGCTCGGCGCCGTCGATGCCGAGCTTCACCGAACCCCCGGCGACGTCGGCGACCGCCGCGTCGGCTGTTCGCTAACGTGCGTTTTTCGCATTTCTTCATCGATCGCCCGATCTTCGCCGGGGTCATCTCGGTCCTGATCGTCCTGATCGGCCTGTTCGCTTATCCGTCGCTGCCGGTCGCGCAATATCCCGAGATCGCGCCGCCGACGATCGCCGTCAGCGCGTCGTA